>JAFAHI010000659.1 GCA_019237325.1 Verrucomicrobiota bacterium
CAAGCTAAGCCGGAAGATGCAGGTAACAAATCCCACTGGCCTGCATGCTCGCCCGACCAGCGAACTCGTTCGTTGCGCGATGCGTTTTAAGAGTGCGATTACGCTGGAGGCAAACGGGCGTCTTTGTTCAGCGATCAGCATCATGGATATCATGACCGCCGATATTCGGTCCGGTGCAGAAATTCTGGTTACCGCCGAAGGTCCCGACGCGGACCACGCTTTGGATGCGATCGAGAAATGCTTAGCAGAGATGGAGAAGAAAGGGCTGTGAGGCTGGGCGGAAAGGTGATTGGTGATTCGTGATTAGTGATTGGTAGAGGACCTCACGTCGTTGCCGCCGGTTGCCTCCGGTGGATGGAGCACAGAGGAACCAGTCGTCGGGTCCGCTACCAGCTTCTGAAACCAATCACGAATCACCAATCACTAATCACTAATCACACCTGTTCTCTCCCCGCCGATTCCGCTCGACTTCGCCAGCAGACAGCCACATGGTCCCTGCCGTAATGTCGAAAATGCAGGAGTTCTTCCGCTTGCTTTTGCTACTCGGCCTTTTGACCCTCTCCCCCACCGCCCACGCCGCGGCCGCTAGCGGCCTGGCTTACCCGGCAGACCCGGCTAGCTATCATGATGACGGTGTGACTTTCATACCGGCGAAACTCTGGGGCCGGGTTCAAAGCGAACCGCTCAACCTCATCGCCACCATCATTTTCGCATTAGCGATCACTCACACTTTTCTGACGGCCCAATTCCAGAAGCACTCGCATAGTTTTGAACATCGATTGTTACGGCTCGAGGAAGAGGCGGCAGAGCCTAACGTAACGCTCCCGAAAGAGAAACGGGATCATCTGATCTTCTGGGCGCAGTTCTACCATTTTATGGGGGAGATCGAAGCGGTCTTTGGCATTTGGTTGATTCCGCTCTTCATTGCCATCATCCTGTTCAAGGGCTGGGGCGCCATGGTCAACTATGTCGGACATGTTAACGTTGCCGACGCCGTCTTTGTCGTCGTAATCATGGCCATCGCCGGATCGCTCCCTATCCTCCGATTTGCTGAAACCGCGATCTCGCAAGTCGCCAAACTCGGCCGAAGTTCACCTGCAGCCTGGTGGATCTCGATCTTAACGATCGGTCCAATATTGGGTTCTTTCATTACCGAACCGGCCGCCATGACCATTTGCGCTTTATTGCTCCGGCACCGTTTCTATAATCTTCATCCGAGCGGCCGTTTGAAGTATGCGACTCTGGGATTGCTTTTCGTCAATATTTCCGTCGGCGGTACGCTAACCCATTTCGCAGCTCCGCCGGTCGTGCTCGCGGCCAGCGCGTGGAAATGGCACATGCTTTTCATGATGGCGAATTTTGGGTGGAAAGCCATCATCGCCATCATTGTCTCAAACGTCCTTTATTGGTTCAGTTTTCGAAAAGAGTTCAAGCGGCTCAGAGAAGAGCAGCGCGAATTTGGAGATGAAGAGGATCGAAGAAGAGTCCCTTGGTCGATCACGTTAATTCACGTGTTGTTCCTCGCCTGGACCGTTCTCAATGCACATTACCCGGTGCTCGTTGTTCTCGGTTTCCTTTTCTTCCTCGCATTTGTTTCGGCGACTCGATACAACCAGCAAGGGATCGCTCTGCGTCCTCCTCTATTGGTAGGATTTTTCTTGGCCTCTTTAGTCATCCACGGCGGCTGCCAGTCCTGGTGGATCGGTCCCGTCCTCAAAGAACTCAGCCAATGGCCATTGATGATCTGCGCCGCGGTCCTCACCGCATTCAATGACAACGCGGCGATCACCTACCTCGCTACATTGGTTCCAGGATTCCCCGATGCTTCTCGTTACGCGGTTATGGCCGGCGCGCTCACCGGCGGGGGGTTAACCGTGATTGCCAATGCCCCCAACCCGGCTGGTCAGAGCATTCTCGCTTCGCGGTTCGGCGAAGCCGGTATCTCCCCTCTCGACCTATTGCTGGCTGCGCTGGCGCCTACCGTGATTGTGGGATTGGCGTTTATGTTGTTGTGAGTCTCCTACCACTGAACCACCCACACGCTCTTCTATTTGGGCGGCGACAGCGTTCTCAACCAGCGGTTTAATACCCGCCTTTCATAGTAGAAAAGTTGGCGCCTTCTTGGATCGCTCCGGTTCGAGCTGAGGGAGGAATTATCCGTCAGCCGAGTCGAGCCTTTTGCTAAAACCTTGCCCGTAGCATCGGTCAAGACGAAATCGAAAGCCATGCGGGCTGGATGCCCCTCACGAATGGTTCTCGCATTGTTAGCAATGGAATATCGGCCCGCTAAATCAACGTCCGTGAACCGCAGGAGCAGACTCCCATTGGGATATTTTGACTTCATCAAGGGGGTTAATTCCTCCTTGACGCTGTTGGCGAAAAGACCGGCGGTATAGTTAACGTCGCGACCGCGGATTTGAAAATCGGTAAATTTGCTGGGATTAACAAACTGCACGCTGACCGTTGAGGCCGCGGCGGCTAGCGCTGGGCCAACTCCTGGGCCCAGGATCGCAAACGAAACACCGAGCGAGAGGCTCAGAGCTGTAATTAGGCTTTTCATACTATCTGGGGGATCGGATAACCAACATCTTATCTGTCACCGGATTTAGCGAGCCTGAAAATTAGGCCGGCGAGGCAACCAGTGCACGCTGGACAGTCTAAAGCAATCCCCTTAGTATCGGTCCATTCTCACCTCGCCAATTTATCACGAACCGGGCGCTGACTCGTCCGTCGAGTACCAGTCCCCTGAGTGCTCGATCCATGACCAGGAGAAACTGACGAATCTGCCGGTGAATGCCGGCACCAAAAGCGCGCCGGGATTCGATATCCTGACCGATTGAGTCAAATCCTTCGCGCTGCGGCCTGGGCCGCTTGTCTGGGGCCGCCAAGTTGCTTGAAACCAGCCGGATACCGCAATTTAACATCTAGAGCCCGCTCGCTTTTAGCTTAGCAGCTTCCGCTTCCGCTTTGGCGGCTGCGCCGCGTTCCAGGTAACCGTCAGTTGCCACGATCAGGATATGGTCCGCCTTCATATGGATCGCGGTAAACCCTTTCACCACATACATCGTTGACTCCGCTCCATCATCGACGATTTCCCACTTAACCTCCGAGCATTCCTTCAGCAGATCCTGGACTTGATTCCCGATGAATGGCTTGGCGCCGCCTATCCAATTCAGATAAGAAACTGCGTCCGCTTTGTCTTTGTAGAAGTGAATTTCCAGATAATAATGCTCGCTTTTGAACTTGTGCCATTCCTGGGGCTCCTTGCCAATCGCGGCGCCGTATTTAGCTGTGCATTGTTTCAAAGTTAACCCGATTTGACCGAATGCTGTCCCTGCTACGGTCAATGCGGCGCAAAAGACAAGGGTAATAAGCTTCATCGCTCATGCTTACCCTGGCAGCTAAGAACAATTCAAGCCTGGTAATTAACAAAGGCTGTTAAGCGCTGCGCTTCCGCCCGCGTATAAAATTCGTCAGAACTGCTGGAAAGCACCAAAGCGACACCTTGGCAGCGGAGGTTCCGGCCGATATAAAGGCCGACGGTGGCAGGGTATTTCAGGATCCTCGGTTGGTTGCGGATATAGGTCGCGAGCTTCCCGCGCACGGATGCCCTCCAAGGCGCGCCGAGACCCGCCGTCGCTACGCTTTGGCGCGGCCCTGCTCTGGATCGAATGACGTCTTCGGTTAGGCCGCGACGTAGGCCTTGCGGAGTCGGGTTTTCGCCCTACGGCGCGCCCCCTCGCCCACCAAAGATTCTCCTAGCTCCTAGATTCTAGCTCCTAGCTCCTAACATCACATATTTTTGTTCTTGCATTCGAATCAAATCTCCGACATATATCCAAACATGTTTTACATCTGTTTTAATTTCCCGCTTACACCCGACGCCTCCCCCATCCTCGCCTCGCTCCTTAAACTATGAGCTCTTCTAAACAACCGCCCCCTCCGCCCCGGCAGGAGATGATCGATGCGGTCGCTGAAGCGATTCGCGAATTTGAGAAGTTGGCAGCGGACCCGGAAGTAGTGGGCGCTTGCCCAGAGCTACCCGGTATCGTTTTGGATCGGATCACAGGCCGATGCCTTGACCGCAAAGGTGAAGAATACAAGACCACGATTAAGGACTACGAGAACATTAGGAACGAATACCTCCAAGCGCTGGTCAGCCATCCTATCGGCCGTACTTTAGCCCTACTTGCAGTGGGAACGGACGGAGTAAAACTAATGGAAGTCGGCCGCAGCCCGTCAACACTGGTCGACACGACCGCGCCGCCCGAACGTGCTACCCGCGGCCGTCGCGTCAGTTACAATTGTCATCACGTGATACCCAAAAGTGTCACTGTTGCCGGCGGCAAAGAGGCCATCAACCATCCCCGTAATTTCGTAATTGCGAACACCACGCGCCGTGGCCGGGATCAATCCCAAAACCCGCACCATCTTTGGCATAGTTTGTTGCTCCATCCGCAGACGCATAACGCGCCGAGTGGAGAGATCCCGATCTATGTCGTGCGCCCCTTGTTTCCGTTTTATCCTCCCATTACGCAGGGATTCAAAACCGCGGAAGCGCTTCGCGAACATCTTAAGACTCTCGGTGCGCCTCCCTTGCCGGAAATTTGGGAGAAACGGATCCTGGCATTCTCCAAAGCAACTGGAGATCGTGCCTACTCTGTACCGAAAGAGTTCCACGAGATTACTCGCGAATTCGGTGAACTTTACACAAAAGCCAACAATGAAGAGCATACGAACCGGGCGGCTCGAGACGCACTTGCTCGTAAGGTGGAAGGTATTTCCGCCCAATGGCTTCCAGGCGATGCCTACGTTAACGGACGTCAACTTGGCCCGGACCACGTTCCAAAGCATAAGCTGCCCATGGCTGATTCAAGCCTCTCTGTCGTTCCGGAAACGCCGCTTCCGGCCAAGACAAAATCGAATAAAAAGCGAACCCACCAAAAAATCCCCGCCGGACCAAAGGTAAACGCCGGCAGTACCGCGAAAGTTTAGTTATGAATCTCGACACCGACCTATTGCGCGAGCTCAGCGACCTGTTTGTCAGCGATCTACGAGCTTCCCAATATTACAATCAATTATCTTCCGATGAACGAGCCAACGTCGAACATCGTCTCGCTAGAGATGCAGCTCAAGGCAGTCGCCCCCTTCTACCGGGAGCCTTGCCTGAGGACATCGAACGAACGGAACAAGCTGCCCAGGATGAACTGGGAATCGAGCTGCCAAACGAACTTTGCGAGCTCTTCGCAGAGGTGGACGGGTTCTCGGAAAATGGAGTGAGCGTCTACGGAGCTGAACAAGATCTTCCCGATGAACAGGCGTATGGTCCGACGCTCGTTGCAGAAAATCTTTCACTCTGGTCCCTGCTGCCCGAGACCGCTGAAAAATACCTTTTTATCGGTGATTCGGATCTTTGGTATTTCGGGTTCGACTTAGGAACCAAGCAATATGTGGTCCTGTCGCGCTCTACGCTGGAGCCGGTTCATTCGTTCGGTTCGCTGGCGGAGATGGTAAACGATATGTTAAAGCAGGCTCTGCGAATTGATCTCGACGGGGACACCCAGTCGACGCCCATTCCCGATAACGCGGCCGACCGCTAAGGTTCCGCAGAAGTGGTCTCTCCTTCCATGATGGAACTAACTCCACCAGCGTCTCGTAACCGGCGCCGTTCCAATAGTCTGGCTAGGAAGAAGCATCGATTTGCCAAACGACTCAGATTTCTTCTCCTGGGTCTCAAAATGATTGATGCCTTTGGTTCACCGGTTGAAAAATTGGTGTTGGCGTTGATCCAAGAGTGCATTGCTCAGATTTGGCCCGAGCCGAACCGCCCTTCCTCGAGCGCGGGACCTTACGCACATCGACGAACCGTTTCTGTGAGTTCCGGCGTGCGATCAGAGAACACACGCGGGATTTGAACGGGGTGCGAGTTTATGCTTCGGCGAATAGACTTCGTACGAGCAAAATCCTTGTAGCTAGATGTCTCCAGATACCGGTTTAGCTCCGTACGAGCAAAATCCTTGTAGCTAGATGTGTCCAAATACCGGTTTAGCTCCGTAGGAGCGAAATCTTTGTAGCACGCCGGTGCCAAAAGACGATCAGCTCCGTAGGAGCGACATAGAATGGCGAACACGTATACCCAGATCTACATCCAGATTGTTTTCGCTGTGCAAGGACGGCAAAGCCTGATCCGGGCGCAACATAACGATGAGCTTCAAAAATACATGACTGGCATCATCTCCGGACAAGGCCAAAAACTGATAGCAATCAATAACATGCCGGACCATTTTCACATCCTCATCGGTCAAACCCCAAACGTCGCGCTTTCCGATTTGGTTCGGGACATAAAGGCCGGATCATCCGGGTTCATCAACGATCGGCGATGGGTGCTAGGGCGGTTTTCTTGGCAGGAAGGGTTTGGAGCGTTTTCGTACTCCCACTCGCAGCTAGGTGCGGTTATCCGATACATTCAAAACCAGCAAGAGCATCATCGCCACACAACGTTCCAAGAAGAATATCTCGAATTTTTGGAGAGATTTAACGTGCCGCACGATGAGCGATACACATTCCGACCCGTTACAACCGATTAGATGCCGCTCCTAACGGAGCTGGCCGCGTATTTGTGGGACGATGCTATAAAGATGTCGCTCCTAACGGAGCTGGCCGTATTCTTTTGGGGGTCGTACGTTATAAATAGGTCGCTCCTAACGGAGCTGGCCGGATGCTTTTGGGACTTTAGGCTATAATTATGCCGCTCCTACGGAGCTGGGACCATATTAGTGGCGAACATGGCCCACCGCGAGCGCAGCTCCGTAGGAGCGAAAACTTTATAGCTACCGTATCCAAAATCGGGCGCAGCTCCGTAGGAGCGACATAGGAAAGCGAACGTTTCGGCTGGGCTGTATTGGCTCAACGTTCCGCACGATATCCTGTTTTCCAAATTGTGCCGCGACTAGAGGTCGCTCCTAACGGAGCTGGGCGCGTATTAGCGGGACGGTGCTATAAAGATGTCGCTCCTACGGAGCTGGGCGCATGCTTTTGGAGCCTTAGGCTATAAATTATGCCGCTCCCACGGGTCTGGGACCATATTAGTGGCGAACATGGCCCACCGCGAACACAGCTCCGTAGGAGCGAAATCTTTATAGCTACCGTATCCAAAATCGGGCGCAGCTCCGTAGGAGCGACATAGGATAGCGAACGTTTCGGCTGGGTTGTATTGGCTCAACGTTCCGCACGATATCCTGTTTTCCAAATTGTGCCGCGACTAGAGGTCGCTCCTAACAGAGCTGGGCGCGTATTAGCGGGACGGTGCTATAAAGATGTCGCTCCTACGGAGCTGGGCGCATGCTTTTGGAGCCTTAGGCTATAATTATGCCGCTCCTACGGAGCTGGCCCGATGCTTTTGGTACGGGCGAGCTATAAATATTGCGCGCCTACGGAGCTATTGTAAATGGGCGCTCCCCATCCTAAACCGGTAGCCCCTGCAACGCGACCTCGCATAAACGCAATAGATTCTGTTGATCCGCGGTAAGGACTGCGGCGCCTTTGACGCGGTTCATAATCGTTAGACAACGCGAGAGCATGTCTCGCATTTTCCGAAAATTAGTCGGCTCGACTTGCGACGAGAGAATCGCGATGCGGAAACACGCCAATGCTTCCTGGGTTTCCCAAAACGGATTATTCTCTCCGCGACCCCTCAGTCTTTCCCACACGGCCAGCGATTGGCGGTAGGCATGGAGAGCCTCATTTGGAGCTTTTTCTGCCGCTAAGGCTTCGCCAAGAATTGTCCAATAGCCGGCCAATGCACTCTGCCATAGCGCGTTGTTTGGATCGCGGTCAACCAGCTTCCGGGCAATTTGTATCGCTGCCTCGAACGCTCTTCGCGCCCCTAACTTGTCGCCTCGTTTAGACAACACGTTTCCCAGGCCGATGTAGATACCGGACAAATCATGTTGCAGATCTCCGGACTCCGGACGCTTTGGGATCAGTCGTTCGGTCCGGGTCACGGCCCCGAGATAAGTTCTTAAAGCGGCATCAGTATCACCGATACCAAGCAATGCTAACCCGAGTTGGGCTTCGGCTTTACTAAGTTGGGCCTGCCAGCGCAGGTTTTCAGGGTCAATTGCCAGGAGGCGGTCGCGAATCACAGAAATGCTTCGTAGCAACGCTTCTTTCGCTTCGAGCGGAGAACCCTTGGCCACAAAAGCTCCTCCAATTTGAGCAAGCAGCGCTCCAAGAGCCTCCATCGCCCCAGCGTTAGCGTTTGCCGGAGACGCTAACTTTTCTAGAGCAGGCAGCGCACCAAGATACCCCATCAGTGCCGCATCCCAGCGCCCGGCGCGCATTTGAGCCTCAGCAGCCAGAATCTTCCCTTGAATCCGCTGCAACTCGGCCTCAACGAATTGCTGAGTCGAACCAGTTCCCGTAAGCCGGGTGTCTCCCAAAGGTTCCACTTGTTGGAAAACTCCTTGGCGGTCTCCTTGGACAACCAGAATCTCCGCGATCTTCATCCGGCATTGGTTCCGATACCGGATGAATTCAGCGTTCCGTGAATCCTCGGCGATTAGCGCTTCTAGTATCGTCTCTGCTTCTTTAAAAGACTTGAGGGCCGCTTCTGAATCGTTTTGCCTTTGATAGAACTCGCCCTGGTAGACGCAGGTCATGGCGAGACCGTTCTTCCAGCGGGCATTGGTGGGGTCATGGACGACTAACCGTTCTGCGACAGCCCGTGCTTCCTCTAGCTCGTTCGCGGCCGCCGGCTCTTGTCCTTGCTGCAAAAGGACCTGGCTTAAATGCACGCGTTCCTGGATCAGATCATAATGCCAACCGATCGATTCCGGGTCCGCTTTGATCAGCTCACAAATTGTTTCTACGGCGCCGCGATGACAGTGCAAGGCATCGGTAGTGTTCCCCTGTCCCAGCCTTATTTGTCCGAGACCGGCCTGCGCCGGCCACAGAATTTTCAGAAGACCAACCTCGCCCGGTTTAGCTTCGAGTCCCTGCGCACAGAGATCAGCTGCCCGCTTATAATCCGCAGCCGCTTCACCTAAACGGTTCCTCGAATCTAACACTTGGGCTCTGCCAAACAGCAGCAGGCAGAAGGTGCTGATCCAATCGGCAGCATCTGATTGCGACGGGGCAAGCTGTTCATAGAACTCGATCGGACTGCGATAAATCTCCAGAGCTTCATCGAGCCGGCCCAGACTATAGAGAATGGCTCCGGTCTGAACATAGTGTAGCGATACCAAGTTCCGTTCCGGAAGGGTTGGATTTAGGGCGACAAGACGCTCGTCGATTGCGATCCCTTCCTGATGGGCCGCCAACGCCCCGGCAAGATCGCCCTGTCCGCGCAGAATGTCGCCGCGATTGTGAAGCGATGCCGCCCGGCGGCGCAGTGAGTCAATCTCTTCATTTTCGCCACCGAATACTTTGTAATATTCCTCAACGCGTAGGTTGACGTCTTTGAGCAACTCCAACTTGCCGATCTTCTGCAGCTTAGAGTTGAGATCGAAGGTCATGAATTGGACCAGCTTCTCGGCTTCGCTCCTGGCGGTGGTCGCTCGTCTTGCCGCTGAATCGGCCTCCGTTTTCGCCGCCTGAGTTTCTGCCAGCGATTTCTCCAACGCTCGCGCATGAGCGGCTTCCTGTTCGGCCCGTTGTCTCGCTTCCTCTGCTCTCCGCTCCAGTTCAACCCGAGCGGCTTCCGCAGATAACTCGATGAAGTCGATCTCGACACCGGACAAACCCGCTCGATTTCTGATTAGTAAATCCTTCGCTTCAGCAACCGGTTTTCCTGACTGGAGCAAATAGTCGGGCGATCGGTCTTTCTCGGCCCAAGTGGCGCTGGCGTTACGAACTCGTAGTAGAGTCCTTAAATCTTCTTGATTCGTGTCCAGCCATTGGCGCAACCGCTGCCAGTGAACCAGAAGCGCTTCGTGTGCGAGCGACACCATCGGCAAACCTCGCTCCGACACATCCGCAATAAACAACCGGGCCCGAACAAAACGTTCGACAAATGCCCTTTCTACCGGATTGGCACTGGCGAAACATTCTTGTGACCATCGGCGAGCGAAGGTCTGGCGATCCTCAGGGTCGGCGGTCACCAAGAGACGTAGCACCACGTCTAGCGCCGCATTCGCGGTGCTTTCATCGTGCTCGGAAACGAATGCCTGCCACTCGCTCTCCGCTCGTTGCGCCAAGGATCCTTCTACCCCACCGATCTCGCGATACGCTTCCAGCGTGAGAACGTCATCTTGAGTCCTTCGTTGATAAAGCTCCTCTAACGCGAATTGCAGGAGGGGTAAACTTTCGCGATTAGCGAGCGCTGCGTCCCGGATCAGGTCCTCCAGACGCTCGCCTTTTTGTATGTCCTCGGCAAAGCGCAGGCCGGCTGCAGCCGCCGGCCAACGGATCATCTGTGAAATCTCATATTCTTCCGGCATCTGCAGGTGGTACTGCCCATTGCCCTCTTTCAACTCCATCAACTCGGGGATCGTTTCGCATCGGGGGAAGAAATCGCTCCTTAGGGTTGCCAGTACCCAGACTCGGCCGGTCCGAAGCAACCAGTCGAGCAGGCCAAAGAAGCGCCGCCGGTCCCAGGCCGTCAAATTGTGGTGGGTAAACAACTCCTCCATCTGATCGATGACTAGCAACAGCCTGACCGCTTGAGGGCTATCCAGTTGCATCTCTTGCTGATGACGCTCGGCTACGCCGTCTAACGCAGCTTGGACGGTTTTGGCCGCTGGCTCATGGTGGCTCTCCAGGTACCGCATCAAGGTCCATTCGGTACCCGGGCATTCCACCCCGATCGCTTCCGGCTGCATCAAGGCTTTAGCCAGGCCCCGGTAAAGGCCGTAAGCGCCCGGTAATTCAGCGGCGGCTTTGGGCTCGAGAAGGCGACTCCCATCGGAAGGGCGAAAGATCGCGTGCTGCCAATGTCCGATCCCTTCAATCACTCCTGGCTTGAGCAACTGCGGTAGTATCCCAGCGCGGACTAACGACGATTTTCCAACTCCGCTGCTACCAAACACCAAAACAAACGGCTTAGCTGTTTCCGCTCGACGCCGAAGCAGACCGATAATGTCGTCGACTGCCCGGCTTCGGCCATAAAACACAGGCCCATGCTCCTTGTCGAAAAACTGTAGCCCGCGAAAAGGAGAGCCTCGAGACCAGGTGGCGCGCATCCTGGCGTACTCCGCCTCCTTCGGCAAGCGTTTAAAGATTACCGTTCGGAGGGCCCGATAGAGTTTCTGCTCAAAATCTGCGAGGTTCCGGTAGGGATTGTAAGCCCCGGTGAAGACAGCTTCATCCGGACTGCGAAACCACTTGTCGAAAAACTCGAGCAGCCCGTTGTATTGGCGCATTTTTTCTGCGGCCTGCTCCAAATGTTCGTCCGTGACCTCCAATCTTAGATAGTCGCGTCGATAAACCAAAATATCTGGCCTGTCGCCGTTGGTTTCCTGCCAGCCTCGCACCGCTTCTTCAAACTCGAATTCAGTTCCCGACTTATAGAGAGTGCCATCGTCGCGCCGGTGCTTAGAATGTAGTCTTGTGCCGAGTCTCGACCACAGGATGCAGATGACGATGTCGAATTCGGCCGGCGACGGGATATTTTCCTGAAAATCCTTAGTCGCCAACATCGGTTCATGCTCCCAAAAGTAAGGAACCAGTTTGGCGTGCGCCGATACTTCACCCTGGAGGCGTTCCACAACTTCGGCCGCCTTTTGCCGTTCGAGTTGAACGTCGCCAGGACTGCTAACGAAGATTCGGATAGTCCGCACGGTGGTTGGTTGTTTAACTGAAAACCGAAGCGATTTGAACTCGAAACCGGTTCATGGTTCGCAGGAGCAAGACATTTATGGCTATGGGTTCCATAGTGGCCAGCGGCTCCATAGAGGGGAATGTTGGTGAGTAGGAAGAAAAAGCAGATGCAAATTAGCGATCTGGCGCCCAAAACCGCTCCTCTATGATGTTTTAGATGCTAACTGCGGCCAGATATACCGCTCCTAGGGAGCGTCGTCGCGTAGGGAAGTGTCGGACTTTTGCCGCGACTTGTCCGACGTAGCTAAAGGGGAGATGGGGCGAAGTCGGAAGCGGCTACACAGAACAGCCGAGGGCTTTAGCCCTGGCCCTGGAGTTTGGACATTCGCAGCTCCGTAGGAGCGAAATCTTTATAGCAAGCGTCACAATAAATGCAGAGAGCTCCGTTAGGAGCGGCATCTTGGATGCAAGAATAGCGGCTTGGCACGTTAAGGATCTCTATGTCGCTCC
>JAFAHI010000126.1 GCA_019237325.1 Verrucomicrobiota bacterium
ATGATATTGCTGGGCTTAATGTCGCGATGAACGAGATGTTGTTTGTGGATCGCGGTTAATCCTGCAGCTGCCGACGTAAGTATTTCGAGTGCCAGTTCGATCTCCAGTGGGCCGCGACGACGGATCAGTGACTCTAAGGTTTCACCATCGACAAACTCCATCGCGTAAAAGTAGTTTCCGCCGCTTTCTCCCAGGTGATGTACCGTGGCCACATTGAGATGGTGGACGCTGGCTGCTGCCCGGGCCTCTCGTAAGAAACGGCTCCGGGCAGATTCGTTACCGATGAATTGTGCACCGATAACCTTCAGAGCCACAGGGCACCGGAGGTGGGTATCAATGGCTTTGTAGGTTACTCCCATGCCGCCGTGCCCAAGCTCCAACGGCTTTCCGTCGTGATTTCGAAGAACCTGGTAATGCTCGAAACGAAGCTCGGAAGAAGTACCCGTAACCGAATCGCTTTGGGTTTCAAGTACGCCGCGCAAGGCGCAAACGGGGCAGTACGCATTGTCTTCCGCCAATAGCGTACCGCACACGGAGCAGGCTCGTTTGGCCGGGGTTGTCGCCACTTTATCCTCCCAGCCAGTCGGATCTTACTCCATTTAGTAAACAGATTCGAACGGATTGCGTTACTTGTCCTCGCAGCTTCGGCGTTGTTATCGCTGGCCTTCTGCGCTTTCGAACGGTTCCACCTGTTCAACTCTGGAGCGCTCGAACAGATAGCTCGGCCATCCTAAACAGATAAAGCGCTAACTGTGAGTCTTGAGAACTTCATGCACGCCTTCGACCGCCATACCGGCTTCGCCGACCGAGGCTGCACAGCGTTTAACTGAACCGGAACGGACATCACCGGCTGCAAAAATTCCCGGCCAAACTCGTTTCCAGTGGCCCGGGCGGACGGTCTATCCGCTCAGCTGACCGCGGAACCAAGCGTTGCGCAGATGAATTGTGAGCCTGGCTGAAACTTTCTGCCTTAGTTCTCTGTGTACCTAGTGAAAGCCGGACCTACCGATGCCAGACTTCGCTCCCGTCGTCGCAGACCGTGGCGCTATGTCAGGCACAGCCGGCCAAAACCAGAATGGTACAAATGCAAAATAAATCCTATCGAAGTCTCCTTACGATTGCTATAACCGCAGCGCTCTTGTCCGCGCCTGCGCTGTTGCGCGCGACAGAACTGCACCCATTGATCGTTACTGGGATCGCACTGGACAAAGTGGCCACCGTTCACCCAGCACCGGTATATCCACGGGCTGCCCTCGCTTTGGGCATTGACGGGATAGTCCAGGTCGAAGTGACAGTGGAGAATGGCCGGATCATTGAAGCCAATGTCTTATCAGGCTCGCCATTCCTGGCGCATTCCGCCAAAGAATGGATCGTCTGGAACTGGAAGTTTAAACCGGAAATTAGCGGCGTCATCACGATCCCGATCAATTACAAGCGGCACGCATGATACATAAGTGAGACGTAAGAGGCTCGCCCTGAGCAAGCATCAAGCGCGTCGAATGGGTGAGAAGTGAGAGGCAATTCGCTTGCGGAGCGCGCCTCGCTTCCTCCTTCGCTAAAGCTACGGAGAACACGTGCGAGGCCGATGGGTTGCGGCGATAAAACGTGATTAGTGATTGGTACTTCAAATAGCAACGCTTGCCGCGAAAGCTTTCGAGCTTGTAAGATAGGGACAGAAAAATCGCTCTGAATTCGTGATCTTTTATGAGCTGTTCGCCGCGATCGCATTCCGGCAGCCGCGAGTCAGCCGCGGGGAGCGTTCCTGGCCCCCCAAAGAATCGCGACGTCCGTACGATCGCTGCTGCGCTTGGTGTCGCACATTTGGTCGAGGGCACGGTTCAGCGGGATGCTAACCGAGTCCGGATCACAACGGAACTTCCGACTGGGAATAATGGATTCGTGCTGTTAGCGGAGTTCTTGAAGAAGAAATTTTGGAACACAGCGTTTTAACATTTCCCCTCAATTTTTTTCTTAATTAGGCGTGCCTATTTAACCGCTCTCTAACCCGCACTGAGCGGTTGCTCCCGTGCGGAGTTTCCCAGCGGCTATCCTTGTTTACTGGCACCGATGAGGAGTTATAGTTCTCAGCAAAGCTCTTCCTTACGAAGGACTTGGATCGGTGAAAGCAGAAGCTACATCGACTTGCCAAACTTGTGGCACGCGAATTCCCGCCGGCCTCGACTTTTGTCCGGTTTGCGCGCTGCTTCTAGCGGGCGACCGCGACTCTGCGCCGGCCGCAGCGTTAAACTCGGTCTCCGACTCAGAACACGACTCCGCAGAGACGGAGTCGAGTTCGATTGTGCGCCGGTTAGAGAACTATGAAGTGATGCTGGATCAGGATGGCAAACCGATCGAACTAGGTCGCGGCGCCATGGGCATCACTTATAAGGCGTTCGATGTCGATCTACGGTTTCCGGTGACTCTGAAGGTCATCAGCGAAAAATATGTGGGCGATGAATCGGCCCGGCTGCGTTTTTTGCGGGAAGCTCGGGCGGCCGCAAAGGTTCGCCATCCCAATGTGGCCTCCGTTTTCCATCTGGGGAGGAGCGGCGGCGAGTACTTCTACGCTATGGAGTTTGTGCAGGGCGAGACGCTGGAAAGCCTGATCAAGCGCTCCGGCCGGATGGAGGTCAAGCGGGCGCTGGAAATCGCCTCCCAGGTAGCCGGGGGGTTAGAGGCCGTGCACGAACAGAAGCTCGTCCACCGAGATATCAAACCGACCAACATCATAGTGAGTTTGAAGGACGACGGGCGTCTAACGGCCAAGATTATCGACCTTGGGCTGGCCAAGGGATTCAGCGAACCCGGCTCTCAATCTGCGATCTCAACACCCGGGGGCTTTGCCGGGACACCAGCCTTTGCCAGTCCCGAGCAGTTTGCCGGGCTGAGCCTAGACATCCGTTCAGATCTGTACTCGCTGGGCGTGACGCTCTGGGAGATGCTGGCTGGCCGGGTGCCATTCCGCGGTTCGCCTACCGAGGTGATGTATCAGCATCAGCACGATCTCTTACCGCTTGAAGAGCTGAAAGGCCTCCCGCACCCGGTTGTGGCGCTGCTGGCGGGACTGCTGGAGAAAGATCCGGCCCAGCGTATTCAAGACCCGCTAGAGCTTCTCCAGGCCATCCAACTGGTCACAGCTGCCATAAACGCAGGGCGCAGCGTCACTCCACAAGAACTGAGGACAATCTCCGGCCGGCGACTGGCTGCGTTTCAAAAAACCACAAAGTTTTCCGGGAGGGTAAAAGCGCTGTTCATATCGTCCCGGGTCCGGCTCTTCGCCTGGCTGGTAGCCGGCCTCTTGATTGCCGCGATGGTGATCCTTGCGGTCAATAGCTTCTTGAGGGTCAAGCGCCCGGCTGCCGAGTCCCCGGAGACTCCATCAGTGATCAAGGCGCCTGAAAAGAGCATCGCGGTGCTGCCGTTCGAGAGTCTGAGCGAGAATAAAGGCGATACTTACTTTGCCGATGGGGTTCAGAACGAAATTCTTTCCAGGCTTGCCAAGCTTTCCCAGCTGAAAGTGATCAGCCGGACCTCGGTGATGGCGTTTAAGACCCCGAGCAATCGCGACGTGCACGCGATCGCCGCCGCGCTCGGGGTCGCCCACGTAGTTGAGGGCACGGTACAGCGGGATGGTAACCGGGTCCGGATTACCACCGAGCTGATTGATGCTCGAACTGATGAGACTCTCTGGTCCGAGAGTTATCAAAGAGATTTGACAGATATCTTCGCGATCCAGAGCGAGATTGCCCAGACAGTTGCCTCAAAGCTGAGTGCACGTCTTTCCCCGGAAGAACAAAAAAGTATCGGAGCAAGGCCAACGACGAATTTGGAAGCCTATGATCTGTATCTTCAGGCCAAAGAGCTAGTCGGAAACTTCTATACCCAGTCGCCCAGCGATGTTTTGAAGGCGTCCAAATTGCTGGAGGAAGCTACCCGAAAAGATCCGAAATTCACCCTGGCATATTGCCTGTCCGCGACAGCTCACGATGATCTGTATGCTTTCTGGATCGATAAGACGCCGGAGAGACGCGCGCTGGCGGACGCGGCCGTAGCAGAAGCTCTTCGCTTGGAGCCCGACAGCCCTGATGCCCATTTGGCTTTAGCCTATCATCTTTACGCATCCTATCGAAACTATGAGCGAGCCAGCGTTCAAATAGCGCTCGCCCAGCGGACTCTCCCAAATAGTTCCGACGCGCTTTTTGTTACTGCCCTAATCGATTTCCGGTTAGGCCGTTGGAAGGAGGCCATCAACGCACTCGAAAAAGCCTACGGTCTCGATCCACGAAACCCCAGTATTAGTCACACTTTAGGCTGGAACTATTTGGGCCTCCGCCGTTTTCGGGAGGCCGAGCAATTTGCATGGGTTCTCGACCGTCCTTTTCTCGAGTTGATTCAAACAGGGGATCTTACGAAGTATAATGCAGAGCAAGAGAAGGCCCGAGCAGAGCTAGAGCAACAGCCGGCCTCAAAACGCGGAAAAGATGATCCTTGGGATTCCATCCGCCATTCAGATCACTTTTGGTCGGCCCTCGACGCGCGGGACTGGACAGGCGCAAGTCGAATTCTAGTTAAGAACCCGGACGAAGATCTCTGGCGCGTGTCCTGGGGGCCCCTGCCGATTCCACATGGATGCGGGGAGATTTACTTGGCCGCGTTCCAGGGTAAGCATCCAACATTGGAAGGACGTTTCAAGGCCGCCCGTGACGAACTGGCACAAAGGGTTTTAGCATATCCTGACGATGTGGTGTTATTGGGTATACTTGGTGAAGTCGATGCACTTCTGGGCCGAAGGCAAGAGGCTATCGAGGAAGCAACCCGTGCGGTGCGCTTACGGCCGATTTCCCAGGACGCCCCCGAAGGAGCCTATATTCTCGAAAGCCTGGCCATGGTCTATACTTGGACGAACGAACCGGACCTGGCCTTTCAAGAGTTGGCTATCCGGATCAAAACACCACCCCTTCCACTTAGCAGAGAACTGTTTGCATCCCTCCCACAGTTCGATCCGATCCGGAAAGACCCGCGTTTCGACAATTTGGTAGCGCAGATACCTCGGTATCAGTGAGCCCGAATGTCGCAAGCGATCAGAGTCACGGTCCTTCTCGACGCAACGCCGATAGGCCGGTTTTTCCGACCGACCGAGTACCTGCTTCAGGTCGTTAGTTGTATGTGCCCTTTCGATTTACCGCTAGAACTTCTTATCAATCGAGAACCAGAAATAGCGCTGGATGTAATTGGAGCCACTGGCGTTATCAAAGTTCGAAATCGTATTGTCCACAGACAGAGGCGGTCGTGTGTCAAAAACGTTGTTAATACCGAATGTTACCGTGGTATTTTCCAACCAATTACGCCAAGCCCACCGAGATCCTTCTGGTTTCGGGGCGATGGCTTGTTCACCTAGGATCCGCTTCCCTTCTTTGTTGTAGCCTGGTCTTGGAGTTTCGGGGGTAATTTCCACCGGTTCCCCGAACCGATACGAGATCTGCCAGTCTAATGTTGTCCAGTTGCCGATCGTATGGATGCGTGTGTTAAGAGGGTAGTTGTCCGGGATGAACAACGGGATTGGAATGGTGCCATTGCGGGAGTTGTTGAAGTCGAGCTCCGAGCCGATGTAGTGAAGGGTCAAGCCGGTCTTGAAGGTATCAATCCCAAAAACAGTCTTATCGTAGAAAATGCTGGCCAACATTTTCCAGTTCGGTGAAGCATCGGCCGTGTCCGTCGCGTCAGCGACACGGTATAAGATGGCGCCGTTCGGGCTTACGGCCCACTGACCTTCGCCCCTAAACGAGTAGAGATAGGTAGCATCGAAGTCCAGCTCGAGCTTGCCCCAGTCGTACTCCTTCGTGTTGTAAGTGAAACCAAATTCAATTCCTTCAATGCGATTATCCCCAAGGTTCAGGTAGCTGGTAACAATATCGCTGATGAGTCCGGTGGCCGGATTTCGAATGACCATGTCACCCGGAGGGGCAGCAGAGCCCAGGTCGACAATTAGCTGAGGCGCCAAAGTGCCAAAGTAATTGTGCTGATCCAGTTGGAACCAGTCGATATAAGCGGTAAATCCGTTGGCCCAGCCCCACCCGCTATACTCGGGATCGGAAGCGCCGGGACTCCAAATCCCGCGCACATAGTACATATAATCGGTCTCGGGCTTAAGGCGCGGGTTGCCGAGCTGAGTGACAAGGGCTCCGAACTCACCCAACTGCGGGTGTTCAGGATCGGTGACAAAGGTCTCCGCGGGTAACCCAGTCACAGGGACGAATTGAGGTAACGACGGCGCAACAAAGGATTCGGAATAACTGGCCTGAACGGTGAAATCGTTAAACGGTTTGTATAAAATTGCGAATTTCGGTTTCGCAGCACTACCGACATCGCTGTAATAATCCTGCCGATCCGAGATTGTTAACTGCAGGGAACGCAGTCCGGGCCAGGACCATTGATTACCAAGCAGCGGGATATCTGCCTCCCCGAAGATACTCCAGATATAACGCCGGGCATTAATCAGTCGTCCGACCGGGAACTGGATTGCTGTCACGTTCCCGGCCTTGCTATTCTGATCGTCGTTCTGAATGTAGTCTTCGCTGCGGTACTCAAACCCGCCGGCAATGGCAATCGAGCCGGAGGGCAGACTGAACAGGTCAGCGGTACCCGCAACGACATGAAACTGCATGATGCTGCTTCTGATATCTTCCCAGATGTTTCCAACCAGGTTCGGATTCCGATCAAAGGCTTGGTTTGGAGCAAAGAGAGATTCGTCGGCAAAGGGATTGAGGAATTGGCCGGCGTTCCCGGGAAGCGTGTCGGCCAAAGCTTCCTGCATCCCATTGAAGAAGAAGAAGTTCTTCATGGTTTCCGTGCCGTCCGACTCGCCATAAAGCCAGTTGCTGTCGATATAGAAACCGTGCGGGAGCGTGATCGTGCCACCGATCACCTCTCGAAAAGTAGTGATGGCAGTGTCGGTGTTTACTACCCCGAACTCGTTAAGAGCTACGTCCACGAGGAGGAGATCGTGACCGAACGGGTTGTACGGATTATTTGCGGGAACAATGACTCCGGAGTTAAAAGGAGGAGGGTAAACACCCTGGTTCGGGCCGAAGCTGCTCACTTCTTCGTTTCGACTGATCAGGAAACTGTCGTACAGCTTCAGCCAATCTGTCACCTGGTAATCCAGTTTGACCAGGCCACCAACCCGAGTCTCCCGGGGATAGATTTGCAGACCATTCTGGGCAGAAGTAAATGTGTCGTAGCCAGGGTAACCAGGGAACCCACCAGAGAAATTGGCGGGTGTGGGGCTAACTCCATTGAACCCCGGATTTGGCTGATAAACATTACCGTTGACCAGATCAACGAGCACACCGGTCGTGGTAGGAAAGTCCGAATGATTCGGATACCGGAAGCTGAGCGCCATAAAATTCTCCTGAGTGAACGCCCGGTCCACTGCATTGATTGGGCTCTGGGTATAGAAATCGAATGCCGCGACGACATCGAGTTTCGAGGTATCGCTGAATTTCTTTTCGAGACCTCCTACGAAAGAGCCGTGATACACCTCGTAATCACCTCTCTGGCTGATTCCCCAATAATTAAAGACGTCCCCTCCCTGGTATTGATCTTTCAGGATGAGGTTTACGACCCCAGCCACAGCGTCCGTACCGTAAATTGCGCTACCGCCGTCGTTGAGAATCTCAATACGATCGATGGCTGCCAGGGGAATACTATTAATGTCGACAAAGTTGATCGGACCGGCGCTCGCACTTACCTGAGGAAACGGAAAGGAGGGCATCCGGAGTCCGTCGACCAGAACCAGGGTATTATTTGGCCCAAGATCTTTGAGCGCGATAGATGCTGCAGCGGGTGCAAAACTGAATCCAGTGGTCACACCTGGGTTAAAATTGCCAGTCGCAATAGGCAGGCTTTGCAAAACATCGGTCACGTTCTGGTATCCAGTCTTCTGGATATAACTCTGATCGTAAGTTGTCACTGGCTGTGGACCCACCCCTACGCGAGGGATCAGGTAACCGGTAACCACAACGCGCGGGAGCTGTCCGCCGCCGGTTGGTTCGGCGCCTTGGTTGGGGTTTATGCCAGGAGCTGTATTTGCTGCGACCGGTTGGTCCAAGGGCGGATTTGCTGGGTCAGCGGTTTGGGCACGACCAATCGGGGCGATGCCGAGTAACACCAGTGCCTGAGCGGCTGCGACGGTTAGCCCGACTATCTCACAAGTTTTTCGAACCCGTGAGAAATGCGGGCGAGGCTGCACCGGGCAGCTAAACATATTTTCACTGTTCCTAGTGAAGGTAAGATCGGTCGTCGCTCTACGACCAGCTTCGGAATTTCTCAGACTCCAGGAACATCCTTGTTGCGAGGTGACAAGGGGAATACCTAGCTAAGGCATCAGAGCAACACGCAAGTCGTAGCAGCTTGGTCAGCTCGAAGTCAATGAGAAGCGTCGAGAACGCCGCTATATCACCTTGGCAACCGGCGGACGGGAACGGAAAACAGCGGGCGCCGACGTCGAAGCGGATTCCTGTTCTCCAACAATCAGCGCCGCTATTTGACCTACCAATCACCGATGGCAAATCACCGATCACGTCTAACTTCTCACCTCTCACCAATCACTTCTCACTAAAAATTACGCCTGGCGCTTGTAATTGATTGGGATGGTGAAGACGCCGCTAACCTCCGGCTTAAACTTCCAGTTACCGACAATCCATGCTTTGGCGGAGGACGCCAGCATAGGCGAGCCCGATAAGGCGTTCGCCCCAGTGATGTGGCCATTCTGCACTTTCACCTCGATCCGGACTTTTCCGTCGATGCCCAAAGCGAGGGCAACCTGTGGATACGCTGGCACCGGATGAAAAGTCGCCACTTTGTCGAGTGCGATCCCGGTAACAACCAATGGTTGTAGTTCTGCCGCCCGCACCAGCACTGGAGCGGACCAGAACATTGCGATTGTACTAATCGCAAGGAGACTTCTATAGAATTTTTTTTGTTGCATCTGTACCTTTCTTGTTTGAGCCGGCATCGTTAGGTCCGGCGTTCATCAGGTACACAGAGAATTGGGGGGGAGAGTTTCAGCGCCACCTGCCATATCCATCTGGCATTCGGTCCAGCGGCTCAACCGTTGCACCGCCCCCCGGATCAACCGTTAAGCTTATTTCCCCGCGTGCAGTCTTTCATAGA
>JAFAHI010000709.1 GCA_019237325.1 Verrucomicrobiota bacterium
CCTGGCGCCGCCAGATTCGTGCCAACCCGCGGAGGCCTCCGAGAACGCAAGAGTACCGTCTGCGGCTTAAACGGCTGCCTTCCCCGTCTCGTTCCTCGCGAGGCCCCTGCCATTTAAATCCTCAACCCGTCTCGCTTCCCTCGCCGGCGGCCCGCCAAAACAACATCCGACTTCCGCTTCTGGCCGCCCGCCGTTGCCGCCGTTGTTGGCATTCATCACTTCGGCCAGCGCCGAACTGATCGGCTTTGCTGCGTCACCCCACGCCGGTAGCCTGTGTATCAAGAACTTTGGGGCATAACCCAACGGTTCATAACCAAAGGGACAAAGGAACCGACATGCACGAAGTACGGATAGATTTGCGGCCACGGATAGGACTTACCATTCTGGCGACCAGCCTTGGGTTTGTGCTGGTTCAGCTTGATGTTTCGATCGTCAATATTGCCTTAGCCAGGATCGGCGCCGATCTCGGCACGCCGGTGGCCGGATTACAGTGGATCGTCGATTCCTATGCGCTCGCCTTTGCGGCCCTTCTATTGTCGGCCGGTGCGCTCGGTGATCAGATTGGTGCGCGCAAAGGGTTCATCGTTGGCTTCGCGGCTTTCGTGGCAGCGTCACTCGGTTGCGGCCTGGCTCCGGGCCCAATCGCTCTGATCGTTGCTCGCGCTTTCCAAGGAATTGGAGCTGCCCTCCTGGTCCCATGCTCGTTAGCCTTGTTAAATCAAGCCGCCGGAAATGATGCTCGGTTGCGAACCCGCGCGGTTAGCCTTTGGACTGCGTCCGGCAGCGTCGCTTTGGCAGTTGGTCCGATAGTAGGCGGATTCCTGGTCGCTAGCTTGGGTTGGCGAAGCATTTTTCTCATTAATATTCCGATTGGAATGGGTGGTATCTTCCTAACTCAGGCGTTCGTGCGAGAGTCCCCTGCTCGACATCATACCTTCGATCCCGCTGGCCAACTATTTGCGATCATTTCGCTTCTCGGACTTGTTGGCGCTATCATTTGTTCCGAAGGAAGCGGGTTTAGCCCAATCGTTTGGTGCTCTCTGATCGTCGCCTTCATTTCCGGCGCCGCGTTTGTATTGGTTGAGTCCCGAGTTTCTTCACCCATGCTGCCGCTAGATTTCTTTCGGCAACCGACCTTCACAGCCGCCACCTTGGTTGGACTCGCTGTTAATTTCACGGTCTATGGCGTCATTTTTATACTCGGGCTTTACCTGCAACGAATCCGCGGATATTCGCCCGTGATGAGCGGCCTGATACTTCTGCCGGTCCCGATCGCCTTTCTTTTTTCCAATCTCTTTGCGGCATGGATCGCGAGAGGAACTAACCTACGTCCATTAATGGTGACCGGCTTACTAGTTGGCGCTGCCGGTTATTGGTTGCTCAACTCGATTGACGCGGGCAGCTCCTATCTGCAAATGTTGCCCGGGTTTGTTATAATGCCGTTAGGTGTAGGCCTCGCCGTCCCCTGCATGACCACCGCCCTACTGACCACGGTGCCTCCGGCTCGATCAGGTATTGCCTCCGGAGTTCTGAACAGTGTGCGTCAATCCGGCGGCGCGCTCGGAGTTGCGGTCTACGGAGCGCTCCTGAATGAAAAAGCCGTTGCCGGCGCTCAGCTGTCGTTCACCATGTCAGCCGCGTTACTCATTCTCGCCGCCGTGATCGCCGCCATCGGCGTGCGTCAGAAAAGCGCTTCAGAGTCACTCGTTGAATCTAAGACTCTGAGTTCGAAGGCCTAACCCTTTCCGGAATGAGATTCGAGACTACCTAAAGACCTTCCCTTCTTAAACCCGTCGCCCAAAGCCAACCTCGAGAACCAACGAAAAGCCACCAAGAAGATCTAAGCCCATAAGCTCGCGCTCCATACGGCGCGCCGATTGACGGTCCTTTCAAATCTGCCAGGGGACTTGACCCCAGCCAGGATTAATGAGCTTTGCTCCTTAGGGTTTCAATTTCCGGCGGGAATTTTCTAAGTAGCTGCTGCTGTCAGTAGTTTTTCGACCTTCGCGTCCAGATCTTCAGCGATAGTCAGCGCTTCCTGATCGAGACTAAAGCGTTGCACCACGATTTGCTTAATTGACATGATATATCCTGCTTTGCGATAGCTGGAATAGTTAGTCTTCGATAATTTGTCCTAGTTAATCGGATACGCGCGGGAAAATCTATTGCACTAAAGTATAGGTCTTTTTAGTTGCTAGGTACTTCCGGATTGTCCGTTTTTAGGAGTTTCTGCGATCGATTCACAAATGCGGACTTATCAATATTAGTCGCTTGGCAAATCGGGTGCCGCCTTATCGGAACACCGAGTTCAGCCCGGCGTGATCCAATGGCCCGGAAAACACGTTGAGCCGGGATGATTGAAGATGGATGCGAAAATTGCTAGAGGGCCATGCAGAATGTGGAGTTCTTGCAATTGATTCAGGCGCACACGCAATTCAATCTCGCTAAGGCCGATCCCTTTTTGACGGCAGGAGAGATCACGCACGGCCTGAAGGACCTCTCGCGCCAGCTCACGGTCGCGGACCAATCTTTCAAGATCAGCAAATTCACTTTCCAGACGACCGAGGTGCGCCCGGCAGTGTGAAATCAGATCGACTATGGCCCGACCCAAGAAATCACCCTCTGCTCTGAACCGCTTCCTCTCGCCTTCATACGGGATCCGCTGATCACCCAAAATCTCTAAAACGTGCCGGATCTCCTGAAGGACCTTCCAAGCCAGGCGCCGGCTTTGTTGGCTTTGCCAAAGGCGCTCTTGAATGTCGATATGCTCATAAGCACCTGTCGCTTAGCCTCTCGTCTATTGGGCGGTTCATGATGTCTATTTCATGCTACCAATCGGATCTTTTTTTTGCTACTCCCCTCTCGATACTACCAACATTCAGCTGCCTTTTCCTCCAGAAGGAATCGCCGATTGTCTCGTCCTATTCAATGCTCCAGCCATCGAAACGCTCGTTTAACGAATGGCTTGGCGTCTCGGTTTATGCAAACTCCGTGAGCGATGACAAGCTTGTCAAAATCCCACGAGAGCAGTTTCGCAAGCGATCGACGTGCAAGTTTTCTGTCAGTGAAGGACAGCCTGATGTCGACTGGAACGCCGCCGGCCGGATAGGCAACGCCCGCAAGTTTCGCTATGGCGCTGGGGATAGGGCGACCAGCCGGGATGGGATGATTTTGGATAAAATCGGTCATGATCAGCGTGCGCGACTTTTTATGATGGAAAGCCAGTTCTTCTACGAAACAGTTCCCCCTCAGGACCGTCTGATCGAGGTCGCGAGCCCAACAATCCGGAGAAGCATCTCCCAGAATGCCGGCGAACCTCCACTGTTTAAAGCGTTTCGATATCTGGGGAGGCCCCCATAGCTCGGCGTCCGGGAACAAGTCTTTCCATTCCTGCAATCGCCAGAGATGAAGCGGAGTCGGCGCAACCAAGTATCTCACTGGGCCCAAGGCTTTGAGTCGGTCAAGCTCCTCGGCCGGTGTGGACACAGGAGAATTCACCCACAATCCGCCGTCGGTCAGCTTTATCACGATCATTCGGGTCGGGAGCGGGATCCCGAAGTTGCGGACCGGCGGCCCGCCGATGATCCAGAGGTTTTCTGCAAATTCTTCGGAATTGGGCATGGTTGGTCCTTGCTGTAACTGAGCAGATCGGCTCCGGAACGTTCAAAACGACCCCGGAGAAAGAATGGAGAACCTCGATCTAAACAAACCCGAATAGGCAGTTTAGTTGCCCGAGTTTGTTTAATTGTGGTAAGCCGGATGTCAGACGGCTGACTCCTCTCGGTCCCCGGTACGAATGCGAATCGCCTCCTGGATTGGAACGACGAAAACCCTTCCGTCGTTGATCCTTCCGGTGCGCGCCTTCCCACGATGGCCTGAAGCGTGCGCCGTACCCGACTATCTGCAACAACGATTTCAAACTTCAGCTTTGGAAGAAAATCGCTGAAATATTCGCCACTGCCAAACCGGGATGACCGGGCGTCTCGTTGCGGTTATGGAGTAGCTCGGGATTGCTCCGGTGATCAGTGCAACGGGTTTGTCCTGCATCATAGTTTCCTAGCTTAATTGACGGCGCCCACTGCATTGTACGTGCTCTGGGCCGCGGCACGCGCTTGCCTGCGGATATAAATGACCTGAGCCGCCACACCGACTAAAAGCGCGACCAACAGTCCGCCCATGACTCCTTTTAAAAGCGGGGAATTCAAATCGGTGACAATGGGATGTCCGTCTGGAACCCGGCGTAACGTCTCGCTCACCGTTGGAAGCATCAATAGAAAGACAGTCAAGCTGAGGCAAATAACTTCGATGTATTTTGTTGCCTTGCCGAACACGGTTGTTCTTCCGGTCCCGTATCCTAGCAATAATAGAACCATCGTAACTACCGCGATAACATCACTCGCAGGCATGTGAGCGATGGGAAAAATCGTAATCGCTCCCAAGAGCATGGTGATAAAGTAAACCACGCCCGCCTTTGATCTCGGTACGATACGCCCATGGCGTACCAACATG
>JAFAHI010000132.1 GCA_019237325.1 Verrucomicrobiota bacterium
CAAGGCGACATTCGCGATGGTGGTATCAAGCACCTCCATGAAGGTCGGTATCACGACCGCCATCGCAACCAGCCATGGGTTAATGGTCCGTGGCCTCGCTACGGCTGAGACTGCGGGCAAGGATGCTGCGCCCGCGCTCATTGCCAATAACTCGACAGTAGGTGGTACTCCTTCACAGGCGCCCCCTGATTGAATGCGCGACCCAATGTAGGGGAGAGATCGCAGCCTGTCCGACATAGCCTTCTGCGAACAACCCTCTTTTTCTGCCAGGGCTTGGCGGCGTCGGATCCTCGCGATCCGTCGTATTCGGAGCCAAGAGTGTTTGCTGATCTAGGTCGAAAATACATTGTCAGGTTGGAGTTTGTTCTCGCGGCGCGCGGGGGACGCGCGCCCTCCCGGTTTCATCACCGCTCTGGCGACTGTAAGAACTGGCCGGCGTTCGGCCCGGTGGGCGCAATTCCCAAATCGACCGTTGGAGTAACGGACAACCCAGCAAACAGCGGCAGTTTGTCAGGGTCGTAGTTGAGGACATCGATTCGGACCGGCAACCGTTGGACTACCTTTACGAAATTGCCGGTTGCGTTCTGCGGTGGCAACAAAGCCAGGGTAGAACCAGTGCCATAAGTGAACCCGGAGATGCGCCCCTCGAAAGTGTGTTTGCCTCCGTACATATCCAGTTTCAGGCCGACATGCTGGCCGATGCGCAAGTTACGCAGCTGAGTTTCCTTGAAATTGGCGTCTATCCAAACGTCGCGTAGCGAATTGATCGCCATCACGCTTTGCCCGGCTTGCAAGTTGTTGCCGGGATTCACATTTCGCCGGCTTATAACGCCGTCGATCTCGGCGACCACCGTGCAATAGCGTAAATTGAGGTTGGCCTGGTCGAGATCACGCTGAGCCTGCAGCACGCTGGTTTGCGCTTGTTTTAGGGTCGGCGCGTTCTTGATCACCTCCGCGTAGATGCGGTCCAAATCTCCCTTCGGATCGCGCCGATAGAACTCATCCAGCATTTCCTTTGGTGTTAGTGTGTAGGATGACGGCACAATGCCGAGTTGGGCAGCGCTCATAAGCAGTTCGGCCTGCGCTTCCCGAACGGAAGAGAACGTCTGATCGAGATCCGGCGGCACATCGGCCAAGGTTTTTCCTTCTGGTACTTGAGCCGGCAACCCGAGAGCGACGCGCGCTTGATAGATATTTTGTAGTGCTTGCGTTACCTGGGCCTTGGCGACGTCTAATGCTTCGCGGCGCTCGTCATATTCTTCCTGGCTGACCACCCTGGTCGAAAGCAACCGTTCGGCGCGGTCAAACTCCTGCTGAGCGAGCACCAAAGTTGCTTTTTCTTGTTCCCAAGTCGCGACCCGAGCCGCGATCAGCGCGATCTGGTTATCAACGTCTTCAATGGCCCGGGAAAGCTTGTACCGGCCACTCCGGGCCTGACCGATCAGGCCTCGCACATTGGCTTGAGCTACTGTCAGGTTGGCCTGAGCGGCGCCGAGAGCCGCTTCTTTAATTGCGACCTGCACCTGGTAGGGTTCCGGGTCAAGCTCGACCAGCACGTCGCCTTTCTTCACTCGGTTGTTGTTATCTACTAGGACACGCGCCACTTGGCCGCTGACCCGCGGCGCCACGAACGTCACGTAACCGTTCACGTAGGCGTCGTCCGTGGAGACGGTATTAAACGCACGGATGACCCGTGGAACTCCAAAGACCAGCAGCAATATCCCTACGACGATAGCAGCCACAATTAGGACACGACGACGTTTGCTCGGTGCCTTAGCGGCTGGTTTCGGTCCCTCGGTGGAAGTGACTGTTTTGACGACGGGAGGTGATTGTTCGGTTTCCACAAGTTGGTTTCGATGTTTAAGGTCGATTTTTCGCAATGATCAGGACTAAGCGGCAACGACTCTTCTCTGCAGGGAAGGCGTAACAGGTTGCGTGCCAATCTATTATGGTCCGATGCTTGTTCCTTCCTATCAAATAGTTATGGTCGAAGCAATTCTCGGGACGGCTAGGTACGAGAATTCGGACTTACGCTTTTTCGCCCTACCAGACGCGGTCACTAGTGACCCTCGGCGGCTTCTCGTTCTTGCTGCTTTACGCGGAATTTACATTTCGGCAATGCCGCTTAGGTCGCTATGTAAGCCGGAGCAGCATTAGCACCCTCCGACACCACTATTTAATTGTCGAAAGAGTGAATTGAAAAGTCGCGCCTGGACCGTTGTTGGACACAGCCCAGAGGCGGCCACCATGCCATTCAACGATGGAACGACTGATCGCTAACCCCAGGCCTAGACCTCCTGGTTTGGTGGTATGGAAAGCATCAAAGATTCGTTCAGCGTTCAGCGGATCGAAACCGATACCTGAGTCCTTTACCATGACCCGGATTTGATCGTCTCCACCAGGTTTGGTGCCAACGATTAGCTCTCGCTCACGATCGTCTACGGTGCTCATCGCTTCGATCGCGTTTAAGATCAGGTTTAGCGCTACCTGCTGTATTTGTACTCGGTCGCCGGTGACCGGCGGTAGATTCGCGGCCAAGTCCATTCGCAATAACACCTTGTTTCTCCGCACTTCACTTTGAGTCAGGACGACCACTTCCTCGATGGCCTCGTTTATATTGACCGCCTCTTTTGCCGGATCAGCTTTCTTAAAGAGGGCTCGCAACCGCGCGACCACATCGCCAGCCCGAGTTCCATCTCGGACAACGCGGCCAATGGCTTCGCGGGCTTCGGCAAAGTTAGGTGAAGCTCCGGCCAGCCAGCGCAGGCTGGCATTGGCGTTAGTTACCATGCCCGCCAGCGGCTGATTGAGTTCGTGGGCAATGGAAGCCGCCATTTCCCCCATCGTGGTTAACCGGCTCGCATGAGCCAGTCCGGTTTGCGCTTCACGCAAAGAAGCCTCCTTTTGGCGTAAGGCTTCTTCGGCGCGTCGCCGCTCAGCGATCTCCGCCTTTAGCTCTTCATTGGCGTGCGTTAGTTCTGCATATAACCCAGCTTGGGCCAACGAGATCGCAGCTTGGGATGCGATTAGCTCCAAGGCCGCCAGCCGGTTCAGTGCAAAAACATTGGGCGCCAGGTTATTCTCGAGATAGAGGGTGCCGATCAAACTGCGCCGCTTGATCAAAGGAAGGCAGAGCACGGACCTAGGACGTTTTTGGCGGATGTATTCGTCTTCCGAGAAAATGTTGTCACTCGAAGCGTCGCTCAGAATGACTCTCTCCTGAGTTCGGATGACGTAACGGATCAGCGACTCTGGCAGCTCGGAAGGCTCTAGAGTTGATTCCCGAAAATCAACGGCAATCTTGTCTCGGACGCTTCTTGCCTCGGCCGCAATTTGCTGGTCATCTCCTTGCTGAAGAATCAAGAGAGCTCGCTCGGCGGCACCATGCTGAAGCGCAATGATCAGCAGTGTCTCGATCAGCTTTTCGAGGACGATCTCGCTCGAGATTGCTTGTGATGCCTTCGTCACGGTCTCTAAATCGAGTTGCCTAACCGGTTCAACGATCTGGACAGTCGAACGCAACGATGCTTCTTGTGCAATGACCGGGTAGCGTTGATCGAGGTGCTCAACCTTACCGGCTGCTCCCCAACGAAGATAGCAGTAACGGGCGTTTCGCAGATATGCGTTGGCGATCGTCTCGAAGCCGCGAGCCGAGTAGAATCGCGCAGCAACTTCGTGGGCGATGGCCTCGTTCTGGATAAAGCCATGTTCCCGAGCGGATCGAATCGCCTTTTCGTAAAGGTTTTGTGCGTCCAGCGCTCTACCTTCGATCCGTGCGATCTCGGCTGCCACTAGGGCCGCGCGATTCCCGAAATTTTCTGGGCAGTTTTTCGCCCACACCGCGATCTGGTCGTAGTGGGTGGCGAGCGCCATGCTATACTGGGCTTTCTGTTCCGCCGATGCGGAGTCATAGTTTGCGGCCTGGGCAAGTGCCGTAAAGAAAGTGTATTCAGCCCGCTCAAAATGTCCTGGACCCGCCTGCAGCAACGGCTCGGCCATGGATGCCGCTACCAGTGCGGAGTCGTATTGGTCCGCGTAGTAGAGCGCTTGCAGTTTCCGGATCCAATACCAACATCCGGCAAATAGGGAGTTCGAATTGGCTCTCAAGTCTTGCTCGAATCGGCTCTCGTCAAACTCTCCATCGTGAAACGAGGACAAGCTTGAGGTCAGACCCCGCAGAGCCCGGATGAATTTGAGGTTTCCGATAATGATATCGGCGACGTACTTAAACTTCGCTCTTTGTGTGAATTCGAGTCGCGTCTCAGCCTCTTTTTGCACTTCGCTAAGTGGATGGCCCACGCTCAGAAGCAAGGTAATCAAGCGGTCGCCGCAGAATACGGCATACTTCAGATCGCCAGTCTCTAGGGCCGAGACGAAGGAGCGTCGCACCAATTCAAGGCTGTTCTGCAGAGGCCGAGACCAGGGGCTGATAAAATAAGCGAAACATTGGGAGACCCGGGCCCTGAATCGTTCCAGTCCACGTTTCTCGACTAGATCGAGGCCGAGCTGGCCGAAGCGGAACGCGGCATGGTAATCGCCAAAACGAGGTGCAACCAGCCAGCCGAGTTGGACGTAGGCAACGCAAGATCCGTCGCTGTTACCGTACTTCAGGCTGAGGTTTACAATGCGGGCCACCACGAAGCACCGGAGATCCTGGTTCACAAGAAAGGAATGGGCCTCTACTGCGGTAAGAACGTCGACAGTAGCCCGGCAAACCGGATCGGTCATTGCCGGCAAATCGAGGAGCGACTCAATCGACTGATTGCCCAGCTGTCGCAAAACCTCCTCATATTCCTGGCGTACTTCGTCATTGGTCGGGCGCTGCGGCAAGTTGATTCCTGCGCGTCGCAGGTAGTTAAGGCCTGCCGCGACGGCGCAATCGCTCCGGTCCAAAGCGCCGTACAATTCCGTTTGCAAACGGGCAACCGCGGCGCTGTCTGGTAGATCCCTGGCGTAATGTGACAGCATGGACAGCCGCTCTTCTGCGGCTGTGAAATTACCCGTCAAAAATTCGCACTCGGCCCGCTGCAACTCCAGCGCGAAAGTGATCGGGTACTGCTGCTCCCAACTGTCTGCTGCCAGCAGCTCGCGACCGCTGATAAAATAGATGAGTGACGAGGCATAGGCGGTCGATTTTTTGGCCCGCATGCCGGCAAGGAGGTTGAACTTTGCGATCTGTTCTCGCTCCTCGACCGAATCGATCAACGCGCTGCTGCGATTGAATTGATTTACGATCTCAAAGATCTTTTCCTCCTTCTGCTCCGGCAACACCTGCGACACCAATAATCTGGCGATTCGAAGGTGTACGGCTGCTCTTTGGCTCTCAGGGATGAGCGCATAAGCTGCCTCTTGCACCCGGTCATTGAGGAACGCATAAACGTTATCTTGCCGCAAGACGAGTCCCTCCTGAACGGCATCCCAGAGAGCGGCGTGAATGTGGTTTTCCGGTACCCCTTGGACGAGTGACAAGGTAGCCGTCTCGGCGCCGTTTCCCAAACAGGCGAGCTGTTTTAAGGTTTCCTGCGTTGCGGCTGGCAAGCGGTTTAGCTTCCCGATCAAGAAACGCACTACGTTGTCAGTGAAGCCCTTTGACCGGATGCGATCTATATCCCATCGCCACCGCAGCGTATCTAGATCGAACTCAAGCAGATGTTCCTCAGCCAGATTCGCCAGAAATTGGATAGTGAAGAAAGGATTGCCTCTCGTTTTTTCGTGTACCAGTTCTGCCAACGGTGCGGCGTAATCGAACTCGCAGCGCAGTGCATCTCCAAGCAAATGGTTCACGTCCGCAAGCGACAGCGGGTTCAGGACAACCTCATGCACGATCGCCTCGGAGTTGCGTAGTGAACCGAGCATCAGCGCTAGGGGATGTTGGATGGCGACCACCACGTTGTCGCTGAATCCCTTGGCGCGGCTGCGTTTGACATGCTCTAGCCAACGTGAAGCACCTGCCGAACCGGTGTGAAACTTAAGCCGATGTTCCTCTGCACGGTCAACTAGCTCGTTATCGCGGTAGGCGCCGATTAAAAGAAGATGCCGGATGCCTGAGTCGGTGATTAGCAGTTCGAGCAGCTGAAGAGTGGCGGAGTCAAGCCATTGGAGATCGTCGAGAAACAGTGCCAAGGTACTTTCGTTGTGGGCGAATATCCCGACGAACGCGCGGAGCACTCCTTCGAACCGGATTTTGCTCTGTTGATGAGGAAGATCCGGCACGGCTGGTTGCGGACCGATAACTAGCTCCAATTCCGGGATCAGGTTGATCATCAGCTGACCGTTTGGAGCGACGGCTTCCAGGATCAGGCTCTTCCAAGAGTTGACCTCGTCCTCACTCTTAACCAGGATTTGACGTACCAAAGGCTGGAAAGCTTGGGCCAACGCTGCATAAGGAACATCCCGTTTAGCTTGTTCGAATTTGCCACAAATAAAGGTGCCGCGCGGTAAGCCAATCAGTTTCTGCAGCTCGTTTACGAGTGCGGATTTGCCAATCCCCGAATAGCCGGTCACCAGGATCAATTCGGGTCTGCCGGAAGCAACGACGCGCTCAAAAGCATCCAGAAGTACTTGGCACTCCTGGTGACGCCCGTAGAGCTTTTCCGGGATTAGCAGCCGGTCTGGCACGTCTTCTTGCCCTAACGGAAAGGCATCGATGCGGCCGGTCCGCTCCAATTCCAACAAGCACTTCCTTAGATCTGTCTCGAGACCGGCGGCCGTCTGATAGCGCTCTTCGGCAGTCTTAGCCAGAAGTTTCAAGACGATCGCTGAAATAGGTTCCGGAACGGCGGCCAGGCGTTCGCTCGGGCTCGGCGGCGGCCTCGCAACGTGGCAATGAACCCAGCCCATTGAGTCGGCGGCTTCGAACGGAAGTGTTCCCGTGAGCATCTGGTAGAGGGTAATGCCCAGTGAATAAAGATCGCTGCGAGAATCGATGGACCGATTCATACGACCTGTCTGTTCGGGCGCCATGTAGGCCAGTGTACCGGCGATCACCTCGGGAGGGTCAGCGGTTTGCTGTTCGCGCCGGAGCCGGGAAGCAAAACCGAAGCCGGTAAACCAAACCCGAGCGGTCGGGGGGGCTACGAGAATGTTGAAAGGGTTAACGTCTTTATGAATGAGGCCCCGCTGATGCAGCTTCCCGAGTCCGGCGGCGAGGTTGATGCCCAGGCGTAAGAATCGGCCTGGTTCCATTGGCGCGCCGAGCAACCAATCAAGCCCCTCGACTCCCGGCCCAGGATCTTCAAGCACAAGCTCTACGCGTCCCCCTTGGCGATTGAGTGCCACCGGTCGAACCGCCCAACCCGAGTCAAGCTCGCCCCGCAGCGAGTAGGCATGCTCCAACCGGGCTAGGCTTCCGAGCGATGGATATTCCGAAACAGGAGCTACTACCAAAAAAGTCGAAGGCTTTCCCTCCTGGCGAACTCGGCAAAGGCTAAACTCTTCATCGGCTCGCAAGGTCTCGTAGGCGTATCCTGAAGGCGCACCTGCCATAGAACCAGAACGTTGATTTATAGCAGATCGGACGCCAAGCCCGATAGCCTTAACAACATCGTATGTTCTTGAGCCTGAATTTAATTCGTGTCCGGAGAGTTGCACGCAAATATCCCCGTGCGCCCCAGTGTTCTGTCTCATAAATAGCGATGTAATTTATGGGACAGGACACCAGCTGGTTTTGAAACCGTACTTATCGATTCTCAGGGACGAATTTTTGACTCGAGAGTGGAGGCCGGCAAGCCCAGTTTGGCGGCGCTTTTATGTTGATCTTGAAGAATCTCGCCCTCCCAGGCAGTAATTGTTTAATGCGATCCGATCTCAGCCTATTACTGGCAGTTATTGGCTTGGTTTTGGCTCTGGCCAGTGAGCGGATCGTGGCGGCTCCTGCTCCTTTTGCGGTGACTCTTGATGGTAATATGGTCCATATCGCATCGGGATTTTCGTTTCCAGGTAAGATCGGAAACTTTCAGCGAGTCATGACCCGGCAATATGATGTGGCCGGGCAGGGCGTATCGGTTGGTTACGAAGTTGATAAGCCGCGAATCGCCGCGACGATCTACGTGTATCCGAGCAACGGCCGGCTGGTAGAAACCGAGTTTGTGGTTCGGGAGAATGAGATTGTCACTCTACACCAGGATACAAGGTTGACCGATCGAGGGACGGGATTCGTTGGTCCAAAGAAGACACCGGCGCTGGTGGCCAACTATGAATACACCGACAGTTTCGCCGGGAAGGTTCAACCGCTGCGATCACGCTTGGTAGTGGCGCGTCGGGGCGACTGGAATATCGAGTATCGTTTTACATATGCGGCTTCAGAAGGCGCTAATGGCGCTTCTCTAGTCGATTTCCTTCAGAACAGTTTCGTTTGGCCGGAGGCGATGCCGCCTGCGCAAAACTCCGGGGCGACAGGCAAGAAGGGGAAACCGTAGATAAGTGCCAAAGGGCGACGAGGCGAGCGGGCGAATCCGCGAATACAAGCTCCGTAGGAGCAACATCTTTATAGCCATTCGCACCTAAAAAATACGCCTAGCTCCGTAGGAGCGAAATATTAGGGTGGCGCGGAGATGTCGCTCCTACGGAGCTGGGCGGCAAATTTGTTGACGGGTGCTATAAAGATTATGCTCCTACGGAGCATGTATTCGATATGAACCGTCTCAACCTAAGGCTCATTACAGCAGCTTAATTTCGTAGCGCTCCAAGATTGGGTACAATTCATTCGTATCGATCAAAGGAACCGAATCGGAGATCGTGATTGCTTTCTGAGCGGGCTCCGTTTCAAAGAAAGCACAGTTCAGTTGGCGCGGGTTTTTGCGCGAATGATAAAGGATACCGTCAAAATTTTGAGGGTGCTCCATAAACGCTCGCCCCCAGGTCTGGGTTTTCTCGTAGTCAGTCGAAGCAAAGAGTCGGGCGTCGATGCCGGCGAAGAGCAGGTTCGATCCGAGCGTGTTAACCAGCCAAAGCCCTGGCGCAATCGCAAGCTTCACTAGATTGTACGAACGCAGGAGTTCTTCCGACATCGCTCGATGTTCGAGCCAGCGGTCGCCGAATACTTCCAGGATTGCTCCCTCTAGACCGGCAGCGGAGTAAAGTACGCCATAACGCGCCGTTGGAGAATCGAACCGGTATTTACCTTTTGTGCTCCAAAAGATTGGGTCACGAAACTCCTGCCGGCTGAGCCGGACCAGAGTTTTGGGTACTCTTCGTCGAGGGAGTGTCCGCTTAATGAGCTCCGGGTTCGGCAGCGGGAAATCGGAGCTCATTCGCCATGACGACCATAGCGCTCAGCCGATTTGATCACGGCATCGACTCGCTCGCCTTTGCGCAAAAGATCAATCGGTCTCTCCTTCTTCGATAAGACCTCGTCCACGGTGAGGAAGAAAAGCATCCGGCTCCAATCATCGTCCGGCAACTCCCGGAGACATTCGCTGATGCCCGGGAGAAGGGTTTTCTTCTCCAGATCAAACTGCCAAAGCGGGAATTGCCAATGGCCGCGTTGATCCCGCCAGGCAACGAGCTTACCACTCTTGCGACGACCATCGATGGCTTGCCGCCGGATACCAAGAAATTCGGCCAACGCTTCACTGGAAAGAAATTCGCCATCTTGCTGCAACTTGGCTTTGAGGGCTGCCCCTCTGGCTCGGGCTCGCTGCAATAGCCGAGCGCGCTCCGCTTTACGCGGCAGTTCCCGAGCGATATAATTTTCGGCGACAGCTTCGAGAAAAGCGTCTGCTGTTTCGCCGGCCGGGCGTAGCTTGGCAATTTGTTCTGCTGCCGTCTTGGCCAGGGCTCCAGTGGTCATAGAGTAAGATAAACCGAGGCCGTCATTAGAGCAAGTAGAGCAAGCAACAAGAGCAAGGGGTTGGGCGAAGATCTCTGCGCGCCTCGGATGATGCCACGTCTAAAGGCTGGCTCCGCGCCGGATTTGAGCCGTTCCGTGGGGGGTGGCAGCCATGAAAATTCTCGCAGATCGGGCATTTAAAACGTTGCCCACCGAGGACGTGGCAAGCTCCACGCCGCGGCTCAAATCCGGCGCGGTCTACCCAAGCCTGTTAACGGCGCACCTGGCGCGCCGAGACCCGCCGTCGCTACGCTTTGGCGCGGCTCTGCCCTATGGTGGTGTCACCCCTTGAGGCAGCCGCGACGTAGGCCTTGCGAAGTCGGGTTTTCGCCCTACCGCCCCGTCCCCTGAAACATCTTTCGTGCTTCGGCCAAGAAAGCTTCCATGATCGGATTCAGGTGATCGCTGCGCCGCGCCAGCTCAATGTTAGTTGAAACCGGACACTTGGTTAACTCGCGGCAAACAACTCCTGGCGTCTGGATCGTTGCCACACATGCGGGCGCGATAGAGAAGCCCAGGCCTGAACTGACCAGCCTAAGCACGGTGAGCCATTCCGGTGCATCTTGCACAATCGCGGGGCGAATTCCTGAGGCCTCACAAAGCGCGATGGTCTTATCCCAGGCCAACGGCCCCAGTTCGCGCGCAAACAGGATCAAAGGCTCTCCTTTCAGTTCCGCGAGCGAGATTTTCTGCCGGTTGGCTAAAGGATGTTTTTTCGCTAAAGCGACGACGAATCGTTCCGCTAACACATTCTCAACGATTAGATCCTCGGTTTTGCCGGCATCTCGCAAAAATCCCAGATCTACGGTGCCTTGGCGAATCGCGTCCACTAGGCTGCTAGTGGTTAATTCGCGAAGCCGTAAATTTACTTTCGTGAAGCGCTTCCGGTAGCTGCCAATGAGAGCCGGGAGAACGGTGAGCATGGACGACCCAATAAAACCCACCGTTAGCGTGCCGATCTCACCTCGCCCGACTCGACGGACCGTCTCCAAATCATCATCGAGGCGCCGGAGGGTGTAACGAGAACGCTCGAGCAGCGCTTCGCCGGCTTGGGTTAAAGCCACGGTACGCGAATTTCTCGTGAAGAGTGGATGACCGATGTGCTGCTCGAGCTTACGAATTTGTTGAGAGAGCGGCGGCTGCGCCATATGCAACCGTTTGGCGGCCCGGCTGAAATGGAGCTCCTCGGCAACCGCAACGAAGTAACGAAGATGGCGAAGCTCGAGCTCGATCATATCCATTGAATATCAATACATTGTAATCAGATATTAGACATATGAATTACGCATGACGAGTTTTGCCGGGTAGAGGAAATTGTCATGTCCAGCCAAAAAAGCATTGCCCTTCCATCCGCTTCTGACTCCGGTCCGCGCTCAAACCGTTCGATCCGTCGGGCAACCCATGACGATGTGCGGGCCGCGTTCGAGTTGGTAAAAGAATATTTTCGAGCAGTCGACGTATGGGTTCGGGATACGGAGAGCGAGTTTAGCGACTACCTAAATGGAGATGATCGGGGTGTTTGGCTGGCGTTCGCTGGTAAGGAGCCGGTTGGGTGCATCGTTCTTCATCCGCTAGGCTGTCCGCCTCGGAGCGGCGAAATCAAGCGGCTCTACGTGAGACCGGCCTATCGGCAACAGGGCTTGGCGGAAGGCCTGGTACGGGCATTGGAAGAATTCGCGGCTAAGACTGCACGTTATGAGTGGCTGTACTTGGATTCCAAAGACGACCTTGTCACCGCCATCCGTTTCTATGAGCGCCACGGGTATGAACGCTGCGACCGATATAATGCTAATCCGCAGGCCACGGTCTTTATGCGGAAGGCTTTAGCGGGCGCGTGACGTCTGGAGGGAAGCGTGCTGACCCCTTATCGCTTACTATTCGCAATTATCTTCTTTCGAATCTGGGCATACCAGCTCTCGATCTCGGCTTGCGGATGACGGAGATACTCGGCAACTGCCTCCGTGATACCGAGCTCACCCGCGCGCACGCGCGGTAGAAACGTCATGGTAAAGAGCGTCAGATGCGGGCGCGCGGTCTCGAGCTCACGTTGGATGATCTGTCCTAAAGGGCCGGCGCCTTCATAGAAACCGGAGTCGCTCACGGCGGCAACGACATCAGCTACCGGATAACCGACCCGTCTAAGCTCCGTTTTCCAACGGCCATTATTCCAAGAAAGCATCCCGTACGCGGCACGTGAATCGCCATCGAAAGGGAATCCGACCGACCCAACATTGAAGACAGCGGTTCCATCGATTTGCCTCGAAAGCGGGATATGAGTGTGCCCGCAACAGAGGATTTGTGGCGGGGACGCACCGAGCATTTCTTTGGCTTTGGCGTCACTTGTAGACGGGAAGAAACCTTCTTCATTGGAACGGGGAGAACCATGAGCGATGCAGACTATCGAGCCGTCTGGTCCCTCGGCGGCGATCGAGATTGGTAGCGACTTTAGCCGCGGGACCGTTTCCGGTACTTGCTCCGCGGTCCAGCGGGCTGGTTGCCAGGAATAAGTGTCGATCTGGTCAACGTTGTTGGTCGCCGGTTGGCTTTGAATGATGACGTAATCTTCATGATTGCCACGCAACAAGGTCCAGCCCAAAGCGAACAGCCGGTAAGTCACTTCACGAGGGAAAGGTCCGCGGTTCTGAAAGTCGCCGGCGACAATGACCTGATCCGGCTCTAACGTTTCCAAGTCCGCGATCACCGCCTCCAGCGCGGAGAGGTTGGCATGAATATCTGCTAGGATCGCGACTCGCATCGCCGTTACCGTTTAGCGTTGCTCGTTCGGCGTTTGGCGTTTGGCGTTCGGCGACATCGGAATCGCGTTTGGGGGAAACAATTGCCCTGAGGATCACCCCAATAACTATCACCCCGAGATAGCGTCGCAACGTGGCAAACGCCGAACGCCGAACGCCAAACGCCAAACGCCGAACGCATACTATTTGGCGAGGCGCTCCGTTTCTATGAACTCCAACGCCTTGCTCAGGCTCATCCGGTCGAGATAATGTACCAATCTAGGATCTGCGTTCGATGGAAGCTTGGCCTTCAAAGCATCGATTCTTTCTGAGGCCTCTCGGAGCTTCTCCAAATGAGCGCTCGGATTATCCTGAAGCGTCTTATCCCCGATTACCTGGAGCCGATCCCGCAGCGCTTGAGCCAAGTCTGAATAGAACTCCCCCATAGGTTCTATTTCTCACAAATGGGCTGGTGCGCAAGCGCTTAGCACCAAGCCCAAAAACAACCAAGAATGGACACGAAGGAAAATCCAACGACAGATTAACGCAGATAGAATTTCGATTCGCCAGCGCCCCTATTTTTAATCAGGCGTCATCTGCGTCGATCTGCGTTCGTTCGCGGTTCACCTCTTTCTTTAGTCATTCGCGTTCATTCGTGTCCATTCGCGGTTGATTCGCGTCCCATTCGCGGTCGTTTTTTTGTTTTGACTGCGGCGCCAGATCTGCAAACGATCACTGTTTACCCGTCGTTGTGTTGTGTTTGATCACGCTGACAATATTCGGCGGCGTCCACAGGTGGCGCTGCTGATCGAAACTTCGAATGCCTATAGCCGCGGTTTGCTGGTTGGAATTCGAGCTTACATGCGGGAAAGAGCGGATTGGGAAATCCATTTCACCGAGCAAGGCCGGGGTGACGAGCCGCCGCCCTGGTTTCATAACTGGCGTGGCGACGGAATCATTGCTCGAATCGAGAATCAGAAGATCGAAGATGCTGTGATCGACGCTAACCTGCCGGTGGTCAATGTTAGCACGGCGAGCTTGAAACAGAGCTATCCCACCGTGGCTAGCAGTAGCGCTGGCGTTAGCCAGGCCGCGGCCGAACATCTTTTAGACCGCGGGTTTCAGTCGTTTGGGTTTTGTGGCGATGCCAGGTTTGATTGGTCATTTCGCCATGAACATAACTTCGGTCGCTATCTCAAAGCCGCGGGGTTTGTGGTTGATAACTTCGATAGCAAACTAGGGGATGCTGACGATTGGCGCTTGGAACAGGAGAAGCTGATTCAGTGGGTTCGTCGCATTGCGAAACCGGCCGGCGTCTTTGCCTGTTATGATATTCGCGGGCAACAGTTGCTTGATGTGTGTCG
>JAFAHI010000255.1 GCA_019237325.1 Verrucomicrobiota bacterium
GAACACGATCAATTTGACCGAGTGGCCGTTGGTCCAGAAATGTTCATCGTAAGCCTCGATCGTTTCGGAAACATCACGTAAACGATAGGTTGGTATAGCAAACACCGTCTCTGGCAATTTCATTTGTGAGAGCTGAGATAAATCGCAAAGCCGCGCTTGAAGCGGTTCGCGTGCCGTGATGCAGAGCTCTGAGGCAAAAAACTGGGCGACAGCGACTTATGACCAGGTGAAGCTTGTAGGTCCATTTAAATGACCATCCTTCTAATAATCGCATGAAGCGACTCGTGCGGATGGAAACGATCGCGAAGGAGGCTTTCTCGATTCATGCCGACGATAACTGGATTAAAGGCCAAACCGTCTCCGCGTCGCGGGCGAACTATTAGCGAAGGTAAAAGATGCCAGATTCTTTCAAATTATGGGAGCAACCTCGCAGTCAATAGAAGTCAATGCACCCCTGCAAACCGTCTATCACCAGTGGACGCAGTTCGAAGAATTTCCCCGCTTTATGGAAGGTGTCGAAGAGGTCCGGTATCACGGTCCGAATAGGCTATTTTGGAAAGCCAGGATCGCTGGGAAAGACAAGGAATGGGAAGCCGAAATCACTGAGCAGGTTCCCAACAGAAGAATCGCATGGCAAAGTGTGGACGGAACGCCAAACATGGGTGCCGTCACGTTTGAGCCGTTAGATGTCTCAACAACCCGAATTACTTTGACGATCGAATATGAGCCAGAAGGCTTTTTCGAACAGGCTGGCGATGTGCTAGGTATCCCTTCGAGTCAAATTGGGGAAGATCTTAACCGATTCCGGGAGTTCATGGAAAAGGGAGGAAGCAGGACCGCTCCCGGGAGAGGTGGGACGGAGCCATTGGAGCCCTCGGGCTTAATCGAACCCGCCATTGCAAAGGGGGACACTCCGAGTGCCGAACAATTGGATGAGCAGAAGCCTTCGTTTCAAGACCGAAAGATCCCGCCGGCACCCGTCAGTGCCGAAGCGATCGCATCTGGTATTGGAAGAACTGGCGGTGGCCCGATCCCAGGCAAAGAAGATGAGCCTCACGAAAAGCATGGCACCATAATCGCCGACGGACCGAAAGCCATGGCTGTTGAAGGATCCAGCGTCGAGGAAAATGTGGGTATCGACCGGGCTAGATTGAGACCTGCAGCGCCGACGCATGAACAAATAGCCCGTCGAGCATACGAACTCTATCTCGAGCGGGGTGGGAAGCAAGGTCACGAACGTGAGGATTGGGCGACGGCGGAGAAGGAGCTGTCCGAAAAATCCGGCGACGATAGGATGGCTTAGAATCGGGCCAGCAACCTAGGCGCATTTCTGATGATCCCCTCTTCGTTGACCCAGCCCGGATTTCAAAGTAGGGGAGGCGGTTGGTTAAAGAACGAGAGCGTCAAACAATCTCCGCTTGCGTGCATGATCATCTCGCTCCGGAATTGATGGCGGCTACTTTTTTATTGGAAGCAGTTCGAGACCAACTGGGATCAGAAAATCATCCATGCAAGGAGATGGTAGAACGCCGGCTCGAAGATCCGATCAAGAAACTCACTAAAGCTCTGAAACAGACCGAAAAAGTGTGAGGCCCGAGCCGGTCTCGGCCTAGCGCCAGAGCTTAAGCCAAGACCTCTTGTTCATTTTCCTGCCGCTTTTACACGATCGCATCGCAGAGTCTGTGATTGAGACACTCTTCGGAAAACAACGTGCGCCTCTCATGCATCCACTGAAGAATTTCCTTGGCGTCGGACTTAGTCCGTTTTGCGATAACGCGAGCGACCGCCTTTGTCGCCCGCCGGCCTGTGGCAGTGTTGCTCAACTGAACCGGCTCAAAACGCATGCAGGCGTGGGATTCCATGTAGATTTCCTTGAATCCCATCGCGATCAGAAGGGCGGCGCCGGCGCATTCACCCGTAATCAGGACACGGGAGGGATGCTGATAAACCGGGCCGACTATTAAATAATCATAGATAATCCAGGCCTCGAAAACCGATCCACCTGGGGATTCGAGACTCGCGAATAAGGCGTCATAACTGCCCAGGCCTTGAAGGGCATTGTGCAAATGGCGGGCTTCGAAACCCGCCCTTGAGCCTATCTCGCCAGAGAAAGTGATCTTGGCGATTCTCGAGGCCGCATCAGTTACCAGCTCCGCTCGTAAAGGATTGAGACACATCTCGATCGGCCGGCCAAAGATAAAGGCGAAGCCGAAGGCGGCCCAAAAAGTTTCGGGCTGGAGGCGCAGATCGGATTTCAGTTTCCCCCAAGATTTGACCTCTCAGGAGGGAATTCGCCAGTCAAGCGTAGGTCAGCCGGTCGGGAGAGTGTGGAGATCTATCGAGATTCCAACTCATTTTGAAAATCGGCGGCAATCCCACAGGAACGATACCTCCGGCAACGACGCCTTAGACGAACTCCTCGTGACTTCTTCTATGCCTGGCAATCAAAAGGAACTGGTTCACTTTCTGAGTGATATGTACTCCGTTGAGCAACAGGCGCTCGCTCAACTAGTGTCAGCGCCCGCTCTCGCCGGCGATAGACAATTTTCAAATGACCTGCGCCGCCACTATGCGGAAACCGAGCAGCATCTCAGGCTAGTTCGCGAGCGACTTGATTCGCACGAAAAATCTGTCTCGATCCTGAAGACAGCCATAATGAAAGCCGGGGGAAAAGGGTTCCTTCTCTTCGCCCTGACCCAGCCCGAAACTCCGGGAAAATTGGTAGTCCATGCTTATTCCTACGAAGCGATGGAATGGGCGGGTTATGAAATACTGCGCCGGTTTGCGCATTTGGCAGATGATCCTCAGACGGTGGCGGTGGCATTGACGATTCGGGATCAGGAACGCTCTATGATGGAACGGCTGGAGCGGGATTTTGGTGCTGCCGAAGAAGTCTCCCATGGCACGCTTCATCCGGAGGACATGAGTCACCATCTTCAAAACCACCTCCGGGAGGCGCATGCTCTCGAGATCCAGAGCGCTAATTTCACGAAACAAGCCAGAGAGACCGCAAAAGACCCCTTTTTTGGCGAGGTGTGCAATCGGAACTTCGAAACGTCTCGTGAACACGCAAGGATTCTTGAACAACGGCTGTTTTTGCTTGGCGCAAAGCCTTCACGGATTGAGGACAATGCGCTCGGGTTTGGTGGCTGGAACTGGAGTTTTTTCTTTAAGTTACATTCCGATACCCCGGCCAAAA
>JAFAHI010000263.1 GCA_019237325.1 Verrucomicrobiota bacterium
CGGTTGTGAATACTCCTCCCAAAACTGATCCCCTTCTCGGGTTAGCGGCATCCCAAACTGTCGGGCCTTTTTTTCAGATTGGATTCGAAGCGCTCTACCAGAATGACCTGACAGTGCCCGGGCTCAAAGGGCGACTTGTTACTATTCGGGGTCAAGTGTTCGATAGTGACAACTTACCGGTACCTGATGCGGTTATTGAAATTTGGCAAGCAAACAGCTTTGGGAAATATGCCCATCCGGAGGACCAACAGGATAAACCGCTGGACTTAGGCTTTACTGGATTTGGGCGATGCCCGACGGATGCAGAAGGAAGATTCGGATTCCGCACGGTCAAGCCAGGGCCGGTCCCTTCATCGACCGAAACACCGCAAGCGACGCATATCAGTGTGTCGATCTTCATGCGCGGTTTATTGGATCGGTTAGTAACGCGGATCTATTTCATCGACGAAGAGAGTAACCGGACCGATGAAATATTGAATCTGATTGATCCCGCGCGACGGCCCACATTGTTTGCCCGGCCAATCCCGAACGAATCCGATGCCTACCTTTGGAATATCGTCTTACAAGGGCGTCATGAGACAGTCTTCTTAGATTTTTGAGGATCTTGCCATGTTCGACGTTCTATTTACCGATCCAGACGTCGACCAGATTTTCACTGACGAAGCCATCATTGGTGCCATGCTCCGTTTTGAAGGCGCTCTGGTGCAGGCACAGGCTGATCTTAATTTGATCCCGTCTCAACCTGCCGATTTGATCGCGCACGTCTGCCTGAATGCAAAAATCGACGCGGACCAGATAGTTGCTTCAGCCAGAGATGCGGGTAATCCGGCGATACCGCTGGTCAGAGAGCTTTCCGAGCTAGTGTCTTCAGCCGATCCGGAGGCGGCCAAGTTTGTACATAACGGAGCGACCAGTCAGGACGTCATCGACAGCGCCGTGATGCTCCAACTGAAACCGGCATTAACTAAAATTGAGTCGGGCATCGAACAACTGCAGCAGCGTCTGGTTCAGCTGATCGGGGCACCGTGATGATTGGTCGAACCCTGCTTCAGCAGGCGCGACCAATTACATTCGCGTTTAAACTAGCGAATTGGCTCGACCAACTAACTCGTTGCGAGGCTTACCTGCGCGAGGTGCGAAACAGAGCACTCGTCTTACAGTTTGGCGGGGCAGTTGGCACACTGGCAGCAAGCGGACAAGAAGCGCTCTCAGTGCTGTCTCGTTTAGCCGCGCGCTTGGCCTTAGCCGAGCCAACGATCCCCTGGCACACCGCGCGCGATCGCTTTTTCGAAATCTGCTCGGTGTGCGCGATGCTGTCCGGCTGCCTAGGCAAGATCGCCGGCGATGTCGCACTCCTCATGCAAACAGAGGTTGGCGAACTGAGCGAACGAGCTGCAGAGGGACGCGGTGGTTCCTCTGCCATGCCCCACAAACGGAACCCAATCGCTCCTACCATGATCGTGGCGGCTTGCACCCGGCTCCCTGGGCTTTTGGCTACGATGGCCGCCGTCATGACTCAAGAGCAGGAAAGAGCGGTGGGTCGCTGGCACGCCGAATGGGGACCTCTCATCGAAATCGTGAGTTTAACTGGCGGCGCCATCAAACAATCCAACGATCTCTTTTCTCGTTTGGAAGTGCATTCGGCTCGGATGCTGGAGAATCTGGAATTAACTCAGGGCTCAGTCTATGCCGAGGAGGTCGCTGTCAGGTTAGCCAAGCAGATGGGCAAGCCGGAAGCAGATCGACTCGTGAAGCGAGCTTGTCAGAGAGCTAAAGAGAAACGCTGTCATTTACGTGAAGTTCTGGCCTGGGACCCGGACGTAACGAACGTTATCGATCAGGCTGCACTGGATGAGATTTTCCGGCCTGAGAACGCCTTAGGCATCGCGAATCAACTGATCGATCGGGTTCTCCGGGGCACGATCACGCAGCTCGATCCGGAGAATAAGAATGGATAGGCCAGCCGTTACCGAATTTCTATCGGAGTCTGTTTGATGGACGAAAAAGAACGTTACCACAAAGGCTTGGAAACGAGGCGCGAGGTTCTTGGGAAGGAACATGTCGATCGGGCCCAGGCCAATCTGAGTGAATTCAATGGTCCATTTCAGGAACTTATAACGCGGTATGCTTGGGGCGAGATTTGGGAAAGAGCCGGACTTACCCGGAGGGAACGCAGCTTGATTACTCTCGCGATGTTAGTCGCGCTAAATCGAGAAGCAGAGTTCAGGATGCACGTCCGAGCGGCGCTTAGCAACGGCGTTACCACAGAGGAAATCCGCGAAGTCCTGATTCATGCCGGAATTTATTGCGGGCTACCTGCTGCCAATGCCGCGATTCAGGCCGCTGAACAAGTGATAAAGGAGACAAAAGCTCGATCGAATAGCTCGTAATGCTTCGTGGCAATCAGGCGGAAAAATCCACTCTATCGATGGCAGACAACAACGTACGGACCCAAGTTGGCATCATCGGCGCCGGACCAGCCGGGCTTCTGCTTTCCCACCTCCTTTCTCTAAACGGAATTGAATCCATTGTCATCGAGGACAAGAGCCGTTCCTATGTCGAATCCCGAATCCGGGCTGGGGTGTTGGAGTACGGAACTGCTCAACTTCTGTGTGATAGCGGAGTCGGCGAAAGGCTAGCCAAGGAAGGAATGCGTCACGAGGGAATTAACTTAGGATTTAGCGGTCAACTCCACCGCATCAATCTCGCGGAATTGACCGGTGGCAAAGCGATAACGGTCTACGGTCAGCATGAAGTCCTGAAAGATCTGATCGCGACGCGTCTGAGTCGCGGTGGCCAAATTCTCTTCGAGGTAGCCGGGGTTGCCCTGGACGGGATTACAACGAACCAACCTAGGACCCGCTTTCGGCACCAAGACCAGAGCTATGAAGTCACGTGCGATTGGGTTGCTGGTTGTGACGGTTACCACGGAGTGTCGCGAGGATGTATCCCATCGGCAGAGTTAACGATATATTTGAAAAAACCTACCCGTTTGCCTGGCTGGGTATACTGGCGGAAGCGGCTCCTAGCTGGGAAGAGCTGATCTATGCGAATCATGAAAACGGGTTTGCTCTGTTTAGCATGCGTTCGCCAAAAATCACCCGGCTTTATCTACAATGCCGGCCCGACGAGGACCTATCGAAATGGTCGGACGACCGTGTCTGGGAGAACTTAGAAAAACGGCTATCGTTTCCGGGCGATAAGGCGATCCAACGCGGAAAGATTCTCCAGAAAAGCGTGACCACGATGCGAAGCTTTGTGGTCGAACCAATGCGCTACGGGAGACTATTCCTGGCTGGTGACGCGGCCCATGTGGTACCGCCAACCGGCGCAAAGGGGATGAATCTTGCGGTTGGCGATGTCTGGTTGCTAGCGCAGGCTCTGGCCACCTTTTATGCCAAAGGCCATACCGACCTTTTGGAGTCTTACTCTGATCGCTGTCTGCGACGGGTTTGGAAAGCACAACGGTTTTCCTGGTGGATGACCTCGCTGCTACATCGGTTTGATCAGAACGATGCTTTCGAATATCGGCGCCAGTTAGCAGAGTTAGATTATCTGACTACCTCTCGCGCTGCGGCAACGGTGTTAGCAGAAAACTATGTCGGCCTTCCATGGCACTCCTGAACTCGACATTGTCTTTTTGCTTTTGCTCATGCGAGTCGGCGCCGACAAGATCCTTAGCCCAGCGATGTGATCAAGGGAAGGCCCGCATTCAGCGGTGAACGAGCAGGCCAGTTCCGCTAACCGCTCTTGTCTCCGTCCAGAATTCGTTTCAGAAGATTGAAAGCCAGAACCTGTTTCCCTTGCTCAAGAGCCTCCATTGCCTCGCGCACCCGATTCTTGATTAGCTTCATTTCCTCGCTCTCGGTCGCAGCCTGCTTCTCGGGTTCAGGGGTCTGAAATTTGACGACCTTGTCTTCTGAAACCACTCTTCCGCTTTCCTGATCCACTTTGTCTTCTTCGCCATCGGCTACCTTTTCCGGCCTAGTACCGTCCGACTTTGACACGACCGCTGGCAACTGGCGCTCGGTGCGTCTGGGAGGTCGATGATCTTTTGTGGCTGGTGCGGGCTCGCTTGGTGGTTCGTCAGGTTGTTTAACGGTCTCTTTCTTGGCGGGTTCCTTCTTTGAGACAGGAGCTTCCTCAAGTAGTTCGTATTTGATCCCGACGATGCGTTGACCGAGAAACGGTTTCAGCGGCTTTGGGAAGACGAGAAACTGTCGAGAACGCCCCTGTTCAAAGCCGACGACACCATGGTCAGTGCCGCTCGACTGTTGATAGAGCGTCATGACGCGGTCCGATTTAATGGCGGCTTGGAGGGTCTTGTCTTTCGCAGGCTCGATCAATAGCAAATGAATGTCCGGTTTCCCGCAAGCCTCGAGGACCTTTGAAAATCGGACTGTGCTCACGACAAAGAATTTTTTCGAACCTCGTCCCGCGTGCGCGGGACTATTCCCGCGCTGGTTTCTTAGTCAGGGAAATCCGTTCCCAAAGATAGAGCCTCCCACTGGTCGATGGTCTTGGAATAATAGGTCAGCTTTTCCCGGGCCATGTCCACCGCGATCTTGCCAAAGAAAATATTGCGTGGCGGCTGGTCGGCGTCAGCGATCGTGATGATCGCTTCTGCAGCACGAACCGGATCACCGGGCTGTTTCCCGCTACGCCCCGATATTTGCTGGCTGCGCGCACCGGCGGTGTCCCCATAATCGGGTATCGACGCTTTAGCGACTTTCAGTGAGCGACCTGCCCAATCTGTGCGGAAAGGGCCGGGCTCGATCGCTGTCACCCGGATACCCAAAGGTTCAACCTCCTTAGCGAGGGCCTCAGATATGGCTTCAACCGCAAACTTGGTGGCGGAGTAATAGCCGGTGCTAGGATTCGCGACCAGGCCACCGATTGAGCTGATATTCATGATGTGCCCTGTGCGCCGCGCTCGCATGCCTGGTAGCACGGCTTTGGTTACCGCTGTCAGCCCGAAGAAATTGGCCTCAAACATTGCGCGGACCTCCGCCTCTTCGCCCTCTTCGACTGCAGCCAGATAGCCGTAGCCGGCGTTGTTGATCAAAACATGAATCCGACCGAAAAATTTCTCGGCAGCAGCAACCGCCGCCTCGATCTGTGGAGGTTTGGTCACATCCAATGGGAGGGCTAGCCCGGTATCCTTGTATCCGGCAACCAGATCCTGGATCTGGTCAGGATTGCGTGCAGTTACCGCAACGCGTTCGCCCCTCTTTAATAGGATCTCCGCTAATACCCGGCCGAAACCCGTTGAAGACCCCGTGATGAACCAAACCCGAGAAATATTTTTATCCGAAGCCATAGCGCACCAATAGGCCAGGAATGGTTTCGGAGCCAAAATAAATCCAGAAACGGACGGAGTGGACGGAGTGGACGCAGTGGACTTAGTGGACCGTACGGAGACGCGAAACGTCTACTTCCGTCCACTGCGTCCACTGAGACGCCTCCGCGCTACAAGAGCGCTCCGGTTATCCCCAGATAAAGCAGCAACATGGCGATATCCGTCGCTGCCAAGGTGATTGGGCCGGCAGCGATCGTTAGGTCGAGCTTTGCTGCGTGTAACAGGGTGGGGATACTGATCCCCAGCAGACAGGCAGCGCCGACGCCGACTGCCAAGCTTGCGCTAATAACGGCGGCGGGCCAAAGCTCATGGTCTACTATCCAGACCACGATAAAAACGATTACACCGGTGGCTAACGCCAGTGGCAACGCCGTTACTGCCTCGCGTTTGCAGGTATTGAAGAACCAGACCGGCGTGACCCGGTGCAACCGTAACGTTTCCAAAACGAGCGCCAGGGATTGGACCGCCACGCTTTCTCCCAACGCTAAAGCCAGGGTCAGAAAGAATGCGACCACTAATGTTTGCTGGAGCGTTTTCTCGTGCGCCTGAGCGACAAAAGCGCACACGGTCCCGCCGGCGATCGTGACCAGTAACCACGGGAAACGGAAGCGGAACACCTGCAGAGGCGACGCCGAACGAGCTTGGGCGATATGAAAGCCGATCGCCTGGAACAAGTCGTCACTCGTCGCCGTTTTGGGAATTCCGAAAACTTCCTCGTTAAACAAATTAATATCGACTACGCCCTTCAACCGGCGTTCCCGATCAACGATGGGAAACGCTAAAAACTTGTGCAGGACAAAGAATTCACAGGCTTCCAGCACGCTCGCGTTTTCTGGGATGGCAATGACGTGGTGAATCATCACATCTGTCAGCGACTCGTCAGGTTGGGCCGTGAGAAGGGCGCGAGTTTGCAACACGCCAACCAAGCGTGAAGTATCGTCCACTACGTAAAAATAGATCAGTGATTGTCCAGGCGAACGATAGTCACGAATAAAATCCAAGGCTTCGCTGACCCGCATCGTTTGCGGGAGTTGGACAAAATCATGTCGCGCGAACTCGCGGACCGGCCGCTGCATGTGCTCAGCCTGCATCGCTTACCAATGCGCCTGCATTGGTAAGCGATGCAGGCTATGGCAGCGGAATCTTCGTGCTATGCCCGAGAATTCCGCTGCTTTTCTTCCCGGACTAATGTCATAAGCGGTTGCGTTATTCAGGTCTTTGAGACAGATTACCATATCAGAGATCTGGTTAACCAGATGAAGACTACCCTCAATATTGACGACCAGCTAATGGCTAAGGTCAAGCAAGAGGCGGCCCGGCAAGGGCGCACGATGTCGGAATTTATCGAGTCTGCACTGCGGGTGGCCCTGCAGGTAACCCGGAAACAACAAAGGAATATGGCCTTACCGACGTTTCGCGGCGGCGTCTTCCGGGTGAATGTCGCCGATAACGATGCTTTGCATGACTTCATGGAGGGACGTTGATGTTCGTAGTTGATACGAACATCCTGCTTTACGCCGCTAACAGCGATTGTCGTGAACATGACGTCTGCTTCGAGTTACTCGATAGAGCAAGAAATCAGGCAGGCGCTTGGTACGCAACCTGGAGCATTCTATACGGCTTTCTACGAATCGTCACCCACCCTCGCGTTCTGACCCGGCCATGGGAAATCGAGGCTGCCTATGGTTTTGTTAAATCTTTGCTTTCTTCACCCGGCTTCTCTCTTCTTGTCGAGACGGATCGTCACGAGCTGGTCGTCAGCGAGATTATCAGCGAGACCCCGGATTTGGCAGGCAATATCCTGAGCGATTTGCACGTTGCTGCTCTCATGCGGGAGCATGGGCTTGCAACTATTTATACTCGCGATCTTGATTTTCACCGGTTCCCTTTTTTACGCGTGATTGATCCAATCAGCGGAGGGACTCCTTACGGCAAATAGTCCGACCCCGGCGGCCACTGCTAGCGATCAAAGCTCGTCCGGCTTCGAAAGCCCGTGCTCCTTTAGCTTCGCGTAGAGGAGTTGTCGGTGGATGTTCAGTATTCGCGCTTGGAGCGAGTACAAGCAACCTGGTCGCGGGTTTCGTGGTGCAAAGATTTGGCTATCCTACCGGCTTTATGACTTTAGCGGCTGTCACCAGCAGAAAGGATTCGGTTGTTCCAGTTCATCTCAGTACCTGAGCTCACGAAGACATTGATCGCGTCGTTCGTGGGAGTATTAACGTTGATTGGCATCATGACGCGGCCGTTCCGCTGGAACGAGGCGATTATCGCGATGGGTGGCGCAGGTTTGCTCCTTTTGTTAGGTCTGATCAGTCCGGCTGATGCCTTTTCTACTCTTTGCCGGGATTGGAATACCTTTCTCTTTTTTCTCGGAATGATGGGCTTGTCGGCCTTGGCAGAGGCAGCCGGTCTTTTTGATTGGCTGGCAGTTCAGGCGGCGCGGTTTGCCAGACAAAGAGCCTGGTTGCTATTCCTGAATGTTTTCCTGTTGGGGACCTTGATTTCAATGATCCTTTCCAACGACGCAACCGCTTTGATCCTTACCCCGGTTGTCTACGTCCTGGTCACGAAGCTGCGGTTGCCAGTCTTACCGTTTCTATTTGCCTGCACCTTTATTGCTGACACCGCCTCGTTCTTGTTGCCGGTCAGTAACCCGATCAACATCATTATCCTATCCCATTTTCCTCTCGATCTTTTGACCTTCTTGCGCTTACTGTTCCTGCCAAGCCTGATCGTTATCGGGATTAATGTCGGGGTTTTCTTTCTGCTGTATCGGCGCGAGCTCCGGGGCCACTTCAAACCCGAGCGGTTGCCGCCGGTCAATGAAACGATTAAGCATCGGGTCTATTTCCGGTACACTTATTTGGTTTTAATTGGTGTCGCGATCGCGTATGTACTGGCGTCGGCCGCCCGGTTTCCGCTTTCTTTAATCGCGGTTGGAGGCGCTTTTCTATTGCTGATCGGAGCGCTGGGGTGGAAACAGAGTACGCTGCCCGAGACCGGCAAACGCATCTCCTGGTCTATCTTTGGTTTCATCGCCGGTATGTCGATCGTGGTCCGTTCAATAGAAGATACCGGGCTTACCGCCACCTTCGGGGATTGGCTGTTACACCTTTCGGGCGGCAACAGTTTCGGAGCGGTGATGGTAGGGACAGCCGGCGCCGCGATCGGCACGAATCTGATCAACAACATCCCCATGGCTGTGGTGATGACTTCAGCGTTGGGAAGCATGCAACACGCGCCGGTGACGGTTCAACACGGATTCCTCGCCGCCACCATGTTCGGTTGTGACCTCGGGCCAAATCTTACCACCGTCGGTTCATTGGCGACGGTGTTATGGTTGTTGATCTTGCGCAAACGAGGGGTTGATGTCTCCGGTCTCGATTATTTCAAGGTTGGTGTGATAGTTACTCCGATCATGTTGCTCGCCGGAGCACTGACGATCTGGTTGCTGCTGTAGCTAAAGAGAAAAAGGAGCAAGCGATGCGCGTACTCTGTTGTCTCGACGGAACTAATGCCGAACCGATCAGCAGAGCGACGGGTTTGCTCTCGCCGGACCAGCTCGCTGTCGGGATTATCTATGTGATTGATCAAGGACCCCACCATGACATGGAGCACACCCGCAAACGGCATTTTCGACCGCCCGTTCCTCCACCGGGGCGAGAACGTCAAATGGTGGAAGCGGAGCAAGATTCGGCAAAGGAAATCATCGATGAAGGGTTACGCTACCTATCTGGAGCGGAGACTTTGCGGCGCGAAGGGCGACCCGAACGAGAAATTGTCAATGCGGCAGCCGATTGGGAGGCGGACCTAATCATAATTTGTCCACGGGCGGAATATCGAGACAAACATAAGATCGGCCCGAGATCAGTGGGGCATGTTGCCCGGTTCGTGCTGGATCATGCGCCGTGTCCAGTGCTGCTCGTACGGCCAATGAACCGGGATGAATTTCCGATTAAGCGATAGGCTCTGGAGTGTGTGGCGGCTCGTCAGGCCGATGGCGCGGTGGGGTGTTAATACGAATGGGACTTATGTGCCCTATGGGACTTATGGGTCGACGGCTATAGCGACTTGATGGCTAAGGAAGTCTATTGTAACCTGACCAATTACATACATTAAAACTGTGCTACAGACCGAGGACCAGACATGAACATTATCCTTTTCGGCGGTACCGGCACTATTGGCCAAAGAATCTTTTCCGAAGCGGTTTCCCGTGGCCACCAGGTGACCGTATTTGTGCGCCCTGGTCGCGAAGTCCAGCTGTCACCGCTCCCGGCAAAAGTGATCGAGGGTGATCTGGCTAAATCCGATGATGTCGGCGCGGCTGTACAGGATCAATCCGCGGTGATCAGCGCCGTGGGACCACGAGGTGACGCCAGCACATTAGTGCAGACCTACGAGACCTTGGCGGCCGGTTTAATTAAGGCTGGCGTGCGCCGTTTGCTGGTGGTGGGTGGTGCAGGGTCTCTGGAAGTAGCGCCAGGAAAACGTGTATTTGATTCTCCACAATTCCCTAAGGAGTGGCTGGCCATCGCCAAAGCCCACGGTGAAGTGCTCGAGTTTCTAAAGACAACCGATCTTGATTGGACCTATATCAGTCCACCCGCCCTGATCGAACCGGGGGAACGGACCGAACACTACCGGCGCGGCAAAAATCAATTGCTAACCGATGCGAACGGGAAAAGCGAGATTTCGGCAGAGGATTACGCCGTCGGTTTGATTGACGAACTGGAAACCGCGCAAGCGCTTCGCAAACGGATCACGTTTGCCTGGTAGGAGCGTATTAGCCTTCCCCGGCTGGAGCCGGCTCAGGCTTCCTCTTCTGCGACCCGTCGATGTACCAAGCGCAACCAGCGGGTATAGTCGCGCCGGCAATAGATCCATTTGTGATGGATCTTCCACAAGACCAAAACGGTCGGCGCTTCCGCGCAAATCGCGCAAACGAACCAAGCTAAACCGACGTCCGCTGGCGAAATCAGGCAGAGGAGCGGCAACGTGGGTACAAGGATGGAAACAACGCTCCAGAACCAGAGCCATAACCGATAAGCACGCATCCGGCGATAGAGGAACGAGGCTCGCTCCAATTCAGGTTGCAGCGAACGCACGGGGCGAAAATCCTGCACCAGTTGGCTAAAGAAATTTCTGGGGGCTATTCCGCCGTAGACTCGAGTCAATTCGTCGACCGAATCCGCCTTCTCTGGGTGACGGAAATCTGGGCTCCCGTTATTTAAGTCCGCCGATGACATGACTAAGGGGAATCTTAACGGTAACCAAACCTCTACGCCTCGAGGCTGAATGTCAATCCGAAGTCGCCTGAAGCTCCTTCGAAATAGTCTAATAGCCAATAGCCGATAGCCAATAAAATCGCTAGCGATGCCCGGGCCGGCTCGGCGGTTTAGCCGCATTGGCTATTGGCTATTTCCCGGGGCCGTGGTTTGCTGTCTTATGGGCGGGGAACAACATACAAATCGGCTCATCCGCGAAAGGTCTCCTTATTTGCTGCAGCACGCTTCCAATCCGGTGGATTGGTATCCGTGGGGGGAAGAAGCGTTCGCCAAGGCTCGGTCCGAAAACAAATTGATCTTTCTATCGATCGGATATTCGACCTGCCATTGGTGTCACGTAATGGAGCACGAATCATTCGAGAACCCCGCCATTGCGGGTATCCTGAACCAGCACTTTGTGAGCATTAAGGTCGACCGCGAAGAACGGCCAGACGTCGATCGAGTCTACATGCTCTTTGTGCAAAGTAGTACAGGATCGGGTGGTTGGCCGATGAGCGTGTTTCTAACGCCAACAATCCAACCTTTCTTGGGCGGCACCTATTATCCGCCCGACGATCGATATGGCCGCCCGGGCTTCGGTAGTTTGCTGACTCGTCTGGCAGAGATCTGGGCTAAACAACCCGATAAGATTGTCGAGCAAAGCAATCGGTTTACGGAAGCGATTCAATCCTATTTGGTAAGTGCCAGCGGCAAAGAAGTCTCCACGCCGCGCGCAGATTGGCTCGATCTCGGCTTCCAACAATTGGCTCAGGGCTTTGATCCGGACGAAGGCGGATTCAGTCCGGCGCCAAAATTTCCGCGTCCAGCCGTCTTTAATTTTCTGTCCCGGTACTGGTACCGAACCGGTTCCGATCAAGCCCGGGATATGGCTTTATTCTCCCTGCAGAAGATGGCGAACGGCGGGGTGTACGACCACCTGGGTGGCGGCTTTCACCGATACTCTGTCGATGCACGTTGGCATGTCCCGCACTTCGAAAAAATGCTGTACGATCAGGCCCAGCTGGCAGTCGCCTTATTGGAAGCCTTCCAAATCTCTGAGGAGAGCGGGCTTGCGCAAACCGCACGTGAGACCTTGGGTTACATCAAGCGCGATCTTATGTCTCCTGAAGGCGGCTTCTATTCTGCAGAAGATGCCGACAGTTTGCCTACCGCCGAAGCAGATCACAAACGAGAAGGCGCCTTTTATGTCTGGACTGCTGACGAAATTAACGCGTGCCTGACGCCGGACGAAGCCATGGTGTTTCGCCGGGTGTTTGGAGTGGAAGAGCCAGGAAATGTTTCTGCTGCCAGT
>JAFAHI010000308.1 GCA_019237325.1 Verrucomicrobiota bacterium
AGCATTTCAAATCGGGGGCTAAAAGGAGCCGAGGCGTTGGCAAGGGGATAAGCTGACGCCGCCATGGAACAAGATCCCCAGCCCGAAGCTTACCTCGTCCACGTCTGGATCCGAGAGATTCACCCGATGCTCTGGCGGCGCTTTCTCGTCCGATCCGACTGCACCCTGGCCGATCTGCACGTTGTCTTGCAGATCGGCTTTGATTGGACCGACTTCCACCTCCATCGATTCCGCATTCGTTAACTGTAGTGGCCCGAGAACATAAAACGGTCTGGCCCGATAACATCGACGCTTTGGGCCCAAATTAATTGAGAATAAGGCGGCGCTCCGGACCACATTATTTGATAATGGACCCACTTTAATTGAGAACAGCCTGAAAACATCCGCCCGGGCCCACATTAAAGAGAATAGCTAAGCTAACGGGAGCGGGACCTCCAACCTGGAAGCCTTTGCTTTCGTTATGAATGCGGGCGCCGCTTATGAACCCTTGGGCTTTTCAACGCAATAGGCCGCCTTTCCTGGTGATCTTGTGGGGAGAGAACTGGGTATTGGGGAGCCGTAGGCAAAGAGTCGGAGCGCCAGTATGCTCAAAGTTTAGACTCTCAGCTTCACCATCTGGTCTGCGATGTAGTTCGCCTGGCGAATGGCTAGCGCAACGATCGTCAACGTCGGATTTGCCGCCGATGCGGTTGTGAATTGGCTCCCATCCGAGATGAATAGATTCTTAATATCGTGAGTCTGGCCCCACTTATTGCAAACGCCGTCCTCGGGCCGGGCGCTTTGACGACAAGTACCGAGGTTATGTGTTGCCGGACCCGGTGGGACCCGAATGGTGCGGGTCGCACCGACGGCGTCGTAGACCAAGGCACCTCGCTTATAGGCGTGATTGCGCATCGCGATGTCGTTCACATGATCGTCAACATGAACATTTGGGATCGGGACGCCGAACTGATCTTTCTCTGTCGGGTGAAGCGTTACACAGTTGGTTTTCTGTGGCATGTCTTCGCCCACTAACCACATGCCGGCCATGTATTCATACGCTTCCATAATACGCGTGAAGTCGAGGCCCCAGCCTTTTAGATCAATGCTGCGGGCAAGGTTGAGAGCTAGGAACGAGGGGCCGAGGTGCTCCGTTTGCATAAAATAACCACCGACGAATTCTCGGTTCGGTTTATGATAGCGCTCGTCCTTGATGTAGCCGGCCATCGTATTCCCACGGTGCATCCGCACGGGCTTTTCGAAGATGCCCCAGACGTTGGCGCTCATATGACGCATATAGTTCTTCCCCACTTGTCCGGACGAGTTTGCCAAGCCGTCGGCGTATTTGGAGCTCGCCGAATTGAGCAAGATCCGAGGTGTTTCGATGGAGTTGCCCGCAACGCAGACGATGCGTGCCTGCTGACGATGATGAGTGCCTTCTTTGTCGGCGTAGACGACTCCGGTAACCTTCCCGTAAGCGTCATGTTCGATTTTCAGAACGTGACATCCCGGACGTACCTCGAGGTTCCCTGTCCCTTCCCCTTTGGGAATTTCCGAGTTGAGCGTCGACCATTTCGCATTCGAACGAATGCCCTGAAAACAGAACCCATCTTGAATCGTCGCGGGGCGCCCGTCGCGCGGGCGCGAATTGATCGCCATGTTACCGGTGGAACATTCTTTGTAACCAACTTTCTTGGCTCCTGCCGCCATCACAATTTGATTGTTGTCGGCGTCATGCAGAGGAATTCCATGAGTGCCCGTTACACCCATTTTATCTTCTGCCTTGTCGTAGTACGGTTCGAGCTCGGCGAGTGTTAACGGCCAATTTAAGAGGCTGGTCCCCGGGATATCGCCGTACACATCTTTCGCGCGGAATTCATGCTCCTGGAAACGCAGGCAACCGCCCCCCCAATGCACTGTTGATCCACCGACGACTTTGCAAATCCAGGCGGGAAAATTAGGAGAATTCTTAGCGACCCACCAGGATCCCGAACTTGCGCGTTTATCTAACCAAGCCAACTGAGCAAGCGATTGCCGCTCATCATCAATATGCTCTTCACGTTCAATCCGAGGTCCTGCCTCGAGAATCAGCGTGCGTACTCCTTTCTGAGCCAACTCATTACCGAGCGTACCACCTCCAGCGCCGGAGCCGATAATCACAACCAAGGTATTGTCATCTAG
>JAFAHI010000569.1 GCA_019237325.1 Verrucomicrobiota bacterium
GGTTGGGTGAGCGCAAGTTGCAGACCGGCGAAAACGTTTTGGAGCGTTCGCTGGGCCGCGATTCCCGCCACCAGTCCAAGGATTCCGGCGGAAGTCAGGAGGCTGGCGCCAAATGCGCGGACTTGATCAAAAACCATCAAAGCTGCACCCGCTGTCGCCAAAATAACCAGAATATTTAGCAGCCGGTGCAGGACCGAATACTGCGTTTCTGCTGCGCGAATTTGGCGATCCTCGGCGCCCGATTTTAGCTTCGCGCGAAGCGCTATTTTAGCCTCGACCAACCGGAGCGTCCTCAGGGTGTCGAGTCCGACCAAAATAATAACCAGAACCAGTGTAAATCGCTCAAAGAATTCCACCACAGGCTTGGGCAGTCCGAGCATCGGAATGACTAGGAAAACAAACCCGAGTGGCAAAAGGGCCTGTAGGGCTTGGGCACCAACCAGCATCAGGATCGCGCGAGAATGTTCTAGATCTTTCATCGCCGCCTGTCGCAATCGATTACTGCGGAGCCTTTCGACCGTAACAATAAGGTTAATTAAAACCCCTATCGCGAGAGCAACCGGCAATTTCCATTCCCATCCGGGCATGTTAAACCAAGCTGAAATCGTCGATCGAAGCCCGAAATCATAAACTAGAACCAGAAAAGACCCTATGATTGCTGTGAGAAAAATTAGACGCGGAATGGCTAGGCGAATAATCAGATACAGCGCCACCCAACCGCGAGGCGGCGCCTCGTATTGGCCTTCGGCCGCCAACTGAGTTGGACAATGCACGTTGAGGTGACTGAACCTGCGTACGGTGTAGCGGTGCAAACGCCGCAAACCGAGAAGCGCAAAAAAAAGAATCAAAAGGTGAACGAGCGCCACGATTACAATTTGCCACATGGGATAAAGCTCCAGGTGCGAAATTAATGGCATTTCGACCTCGAAAGCAACAGCGGCGGATGAGTGAGCAGGTCCTTTGACGTTCTCTCAAATTACTTAGGCGGTATGCAGTCAATTGAGCTTTGGACCTATAACGACCTCGTCCCAGTCTCATGTGATTTAGCCACTCCTTTGGCCATGAAATGGCCTAATAGAACAGCCCGGGGCTTTAGCCCTGGGAACCTTGGTAAACCGCACCGCCCTGAAAGCATCTCCAACCCGCATTCGCAGGTGCAATTCGGGGAGGGCGCGCGTCCCCGCGCGCCGGGAAAACATGCCACGTCGGTAGATCTATTTTCGTTGCTCGGTTGAAGAACACCTGCGGCTCCGCGAACCGCGGATCGCGGGGACGCGATCCCTCCCTTGCAATGCGGCCGCAGCCCGTCACGAGAAGGCACGCCTCATGAGGGCGGCCGACGAATTCTCGGTCCCTTGTAGGTTGTTGCCACCGGAAAGCGCTCTCCAGAGATTGATTCGCGCGATCTTCTGCTCCATACGAACGAACGCGAGGCTGGCCTGCCTAGCGCCCTTCCCTATCGGTCGCCCCTTCAGGGCAATTGCTTTGGGGACGCCTACCCAGGGCTAAAGCCCTCTGGGCTGTTCTGTTAAACCATTTCATGGTTCAAAAAGAACCCCGCCCCGTGTAACCCCAGAAGAACCACTGTCTACCTCTACTAAACGCGCGACTTGCCCTTTTCCTGTCGCAGGTCTATCACCTCAGGCGCAGACCCAAATAACGAACCAATTCCTTCAGCCAAAGTTGGGTGAGCGATGATGGCGTCGCTGAGCGCGGTATAAGGTAATCCTGCGATCATGGCAACCTGAACCGCAGCCATAATCTCTCCGGCCCCCACACCAAAAGCGGTGAAGCCAATGATCCGATCGCTGTTAGTTTCTACCAGGGCCTTTAGGAATCCACGGGTCTCAGACAGCGTGTGAACCCGCAATACAGCATCCGCCATCGTGATCTTGAACAAACGGTAGGGAAGGCCTCGAGCCTTCGCTTGTTTCTCACTCAAACCGACATGAGCCAGTTCCGGGTCAGTGAACAAACAGGACGGCACTTGCCGGTTAGTCGTCACACTTTTACCGCCCGCGATATTCGCCAGGACTACTCGGAAATCGTCAGCGCTGATGTGCGTAAACTTGGGACTACCGGCTACATCACCAACCGCCCAAACCCCGGGTGCGGTGGTCTCGAGCCGCTCATTGACCTGCACGTAACCGTCGTCGGTTAGTTTCACTCCGGCCAGGTCTAATCCGATGTCCTTTGTATTCGGAACCCGGCCCGCAGCGACCAATAGATGTGTCCCGGTTAACGTTTTTTCCGCTCCGTTTTGTTCTAGAACAATTTTAACCGAATCACCCGATTTCCCGGATGCTCGTTTCAATCGGGTATTCAGAACTAGCTCGATACCGTCATCCTCGAATAGGCTTCGCAGAGCATCTGTCACATCGTCGTCTTCCTGATGGACCAAACGATCATGGCGCTCGATAATCGTTACCTTGCTGCCGAATCGGCGCATCGCCTGGGACAGTTCTAACCCCACATAACCGCCACCCAGTACCAGGAGATGTTCGGGGATTTCATCCAGTTCTAGAGCTTCGACATGGGTGAGTGGCTCTGCTTCCGCCAGGCCCGGGATTGGCTCGATCGCAGCGTGCGTACCGGTATCAATCATCACATTGGTCCCCCGAACTTGGCGCGTCGTTCCGTCGGGCAACGCGACCTCCAAAGTTTTCGGCCCGATGAATCGCCCAGACCCGATAATGAGATCGGTACCGCTAGCCTTGTAATGTTCAAGATGGACGTCGACTAATCCTGAAACCATCTTGCGTTTGCGCTCGCGCACGGCCCCCATGTCGATGGCAAAACCTTTGTTGTCGATTCCGAACTCCTTCGCTCGGTCGAAGTAGGAGGCAACTTTGGCGCTGTGAATGATGTTCTTGCTAGGCAGACAAGCAATGTTCGGACACGCTCCACCGATGTACTTGCGTTCAATTACCGCCACCCGTTTGCCTTGCTTCCCATAGGTCCACGCCGCTAATTTTCCGCCCGCCCCGCTGCCCAAGATCACGAGATCATATTCTGCGGTCCCAGCGTCTTTACCTGATTGGTTTGAGGAAATCCTTGTCATAATCGTATGTCACATTTGTTTAGTTTGCAGTTGGTCCGTCCATGAAATGGCGCAAAAGAATAGCCTCGGGGCTCTGGCTCTGGGATAGCACCCCGGTGCTCCTTTACTCCACGACTCCATTACTCCGGTCCCTCTCTTGTTCTAAATACCTTTGATTTCGCCGCCATCGATCCGGACCGAGGTTCCGGTCAGCCATCTCGCAGCTGGGGATACCAAATACGCCATTAAATCAGCGACCTCTTCGGGCGTTCCGTAGCGACTAATGCCTATATGCTCGGGAACTTTTCTCGCGGCTTCTTCCACGGTCATTCCATGGGCCGGCGCCCACTTTTCCATAAATGTCTGGCGACGGTGTGTCATTACTGCTCCAGGGACAACGCTGTTGACCTGCACCCCTCCTCGATGCCTTGCTCGGCAAACGCCTTAGCCATCGCAATGATGGCAGCGTTGATAGCAGCAACCGCAGCGAAGCCAGGTTTCGGGTCTAAAGCGGCACTTCCGGACATCAAGACAACGGATCCTTTGGAGGCTTTAAGTGCGTCCCAAGCCAAGATCGTCAAACGACGGGCCCCATGAAACTTTAACTCCAAGCCGTCTTGCCACTGTGCGTCGGTCATCTCGAACAAATTAATTTGGGGCACGGCTCCCGCGATATTGACCAGAGCATCGACCCTGCCGAAGCGATCGAGTGTCTGCTTAATTAACGTTTCCGCGGACTCTCCGCTGCGTAAATCAAGCGCGACCGTCAGTGGATCAGCCCCGTTTGCTTTCACTCCTCCACCGGTTTCTTCGAGCGCTTTCCCGTCCGAGCAGCCAGGACTACCCCGGAGAAATCCTTCGCCAAACGGATGGCGGTGGCGCGCCCAATTCCTTGACTCGCGCCCGTAACAATAGCGACTGACTCTTTCATTTTCTACTTCTCCTGTTTTTCACTAACTAACATTTAAAAGATGACTAACCCCAGATCTGAATTTGAGATCCATAGATTCGCAAATTGCGCAGACTCGCAAATAGGCGTGCATCACGATGCAGTTAGAAATAACTCACCGAAGATCTCTGATAGCCCTTTTCAGGTCTTGTCTCAGTACAACCTGTGTAATCTGCGTAATCTGCGGATTTTTCATCTTCGGGATCAGGGCTAGGAGGTGAGCGTCTCGCGAGCCGCCTCGCGGATCATGTCGACCACTTCGTCGGGTGCCGTGAGCAGAGGAGTATGATCGACTGGCCGAACCCGTATCTTGGCTCCCATCCGCTCCGCCATGAACTGCTGGGTCTTTGGATTGATCATCCGGTCTTCGGTCGCGATCAGAAACCAGGAAGGCCTCGATTTCCAAGCGGGCTTTGGCACCCGCTCTTGGATGCAGCGAACAGAAAGCGGCCGTTGCACCGCCTCACTTAGCGCCTTGATTTCTTTCGAAGAGTTTTGGGTGAAAGCGTTCTGGAAACCTTCATGGGTCATCCAAATCAAGCCGTCCCCATCAGGTTGCAGCTGGGGAGCCTGCGGGTGCGGTGGTTCCTTATAGAATACGTCAGCGACGGTCTCGCCCTCGTCTGGGGCAAGAGCCGCTACATACACTAGCGATTTAACCCGATCATTTGTGGCGCCTGCGATGACCGCTCCGGCATAAGCGTGCGCAGCCAGCAATACCGGACCTTGTGTCCTGGAGATCACGCGATTCAGGGTCGCGATATCTTCGGCTAGTGAGGTAAGAGGAATCGGCGCACAGATCACGTTCAGTCCCTCCTTCGACAAAGGGATAACTACCTGACTCCAGCTGCTGCCATCAGCCCATGCTCCGTGAACCAGAATTACGGCGGCGTTCTTAGCAAATAAGCTCATATTTTTTCGCTTTTCTGTTTAGTAGTGATGCTCGCTATTCCCCCCTGCTCGATTGTACTCTGGTAACCTTACCAGAATTACTAGTCCCGTTACTCTACGAGCGTGCCATATACATCGAAACCCAAAGGGAGGTTCATATGGCCGCGGATTTCCGTTCCCAACACTTAGCGCCTCGGCCGTGTCTTACCGCATTTTGATAACCTGTTCGTAATTTTGAGCATGGTTATTAGGTTAACACCAATGCAACACGTTTTATGCCAACCCGCATAGCTAACTCCTGCTGCCCGTACTTAGTCGTACCCAGCAGAATCGAACACGATTCCCGCGGTACGAAGTTTCGAACTCTCGATTTTACGACCGCGTGCTCAGGATTTGCGGATTTTCATTGGCTCGCTGAACTCTAGCGACTAATAACCTTATTTTAGCAATTGCACAGGTTACTGGTGTACCAAGTCCATGACTGGTATAGTGGCACGATCACTCCCGATGCGCGTTCGCGCAGCCTCGTAACCAAGCGAGAACTGCGCGAAACAACCCGGCAGTCAGAGCTTTCCGGCCTCAGCCAACTCCTTTAAAAACGAGTGGATTTCCTCGGAGATCTCCTCCACGTGGGTTTCCAAGGCAAAATGTCCCGTGTCATAAAATACAACCTTAGCCGACGGGATATCCTTCCGGAACGCCTCAGCGCCAGGAGGAATGAAGAACGGATCATTTTTCCCCCAGGCGGCGAGCAGCGGTGGCTGAGATTTGCGGAAGTACTCCTGGAACGTCGGGTACAATTTCACGTTACTCGCGTAATCGAGGAAAAGGTCGAGTTGG
>JAFAHI010000595.1 GCA_019237325.1 Verrucomicrobiota bacterium
CATTTTCCCGCTTTCGCCAGCTTCTAGCAGCAACCGCACTGAGCAAGAGCCTCGCGCAGAGGACGCAACCCCGAAATCCTCCGGGGTGAACTGGACGCAGAGGGACAGCTCCGTAGGAGCGAAATCTTTATAGATCAAGACGCAAAAAACGCGGCGAGCTCCGTAGGAGCGACATCTAATTTGAACGTTGGCCAGCCACGTGTCCGCGCTCTTTGATGCCGCTCCTAACGGAGCTGATTCCCTGTAAATTGGCGTTGCTATAAATATTTCGCTCCTACGGAGCTTTACCTCTGCGTCCAGTTCACCCCGGAGGATTTCGGGGTTGCGGCCTCTGTGTGAGGCTCTGATCTTCGTGGGTTGGTTCGAAATCCGGCTTGAAACATCGCGCCCACAAGCATCATGATGTCCATGTGAGGACCACCTTGACGCTCAGTGAGGAAATTGCTAAACGCACTAAACGGAGTGCTGCTCGACTCAGCGCCTCAGTTTCAAGGATGTGATCAATCGGGCCCTCGAAGAAGGGCTGTCGCGGCTAGAGCAGCAAAATCAGGCCAGACCGTTTCACACGGAGCCGGTCGCGATGGGGTTGAGGCAGGGACTTTCTTACGACAACATCGCCGAGCTCATCGCCCGGGGTGAGTCTGAAGACTTCCGGCGCACTGGGAGATTTTGAAATCGATCCTTTTGGAGCTCCGGATCACCGGCAATCTCGTGAGTGACGCTCACCTGGCCGCGCTTGCCATCGGCTATGGGGCCGAGCTCTGCTCCACCGATAATGATTTTGCCATATTCTCCGGCCTGCGGTGGCGTAATCCGATTGCAACATCGTAGGTCTGCCACCGAAGCCGCAACCCACCAAAGTGAAGGCCTCGCGCAAAGGTCGCAACGGACGCAGAGGTAAAGCGGGTTAAACCCAAAAATCCTAATTTAGGATCCACAGATTTCACAGATTACGCAGATTACCAGATGACGATTTGTTACCGATTTTCGGTGCTGGGTTTTGGTGAATGGTTTTGCTCCTAACTTCCTGAATCTGTGTAATCTGCGAAATCTGCGGATTTTTACATCTTCCGAATAGGGGTTAAATCCCGTCGCTCCTATCTTCTCGAACCGAGCGGGCAGCATTTTTCGTGGCACTGTCAGGGGCCGTTTGCGGGAGCCGCCTGCTTTAGAAGATCGGCAGCCTCAGACGATTTTGGGATTCGAACACGCACGCTCGACTCACTGTGGGCGTAATATTTTCCAAGCGTTGGGCATGCAAGCGGCCGTATCAATTACCGAGGCGAGAATGGGTTGGAGCCGAGCCCAGGGCAGATCCTGCGGAGCGCTTCGGCAACACCGTCTCCACCAGCTTGTTCGGCTACGTAACCGCCGTGGAGTCTGACCGTTTCTTTGACCTCATCCACACTGTTGGCCGGACAAGCCAAATGATGAGCGATCTCAGAGTCAAGCATCGGTAAATCGTTGAAGTTGTCACCCGCAGCAAAAGTCTCATGCGGTTGAACTCCCAGATGTGTCTGCAGCGCTTTGAGTACCGACCCTTTGTGATAAAACGCGTGGCAAAACCGGAGATAAATGGAGTTTCTCTGGAAAGACAAATTTGCTACCGGCAGGCATTTCGACCGCAAGTATTCAACGGTGCGGTCCATCTCGTCGTTGTTTTGCGCAATCAATCCAACCATTCGCCCATGTTCCCGATAGGAACGCACCTGTCGCTCATTCATGACATAGGCCTCGATCTCAGCCAAAAGTATGGCGGCCCGAGTGTAGAGCTCCTCGTGATCTTGGTGACATCGCTCGTTCCATTCGGACAAGGGTTCCCAACCTTCTTTCGTCCTGCAAAAGATCTCGCGCTCGGTCGTTAGCGCGAAGTCGGGTATGGCCGGGAAAAGTTCCATTCCTTGATCCACGAGGGCCAAATTGCGACCGGTGTTAATAGCCAGAAACGCGCCCCCTTTCCTTAGCGCCGACAGACAACGAACTAATTCTTCACTAACCGCCGCTTTCCCGTCCAACCAAGGACCGACCATCGTGCCGTCGAAGTCGAGGCTAAGAAGGCGTAACGGTAGCTCCCCATTACTGGTCGCTACGTGAGAAGTGAGAGGTGAGACGTGAGAAGTGAGAGGTGGCATCGTGTGCGCTGGTCTGATCAAAGCCAATCAATCGCCCTGATACTCATTTGCGAGACTTAGGTTGCACGATGTCGCCGCTAGCACCAATCACTTCTCACCTTTCACGTCTCACTTCTCACAGGATGAGCATAGATAGCTCATCCATTCTGCAACCCGGAGACGGCGTCAAAGATGCCATTGATAATTGAGTAGGCGATAATGCCGACCATGCCGGCCATTACAAAGATCACGACCGGTTGGATCAGCGCGGTCAGTCGCTGAATCTTGAGATTCAATTCCTTGTCATACTTCTGCCCGACCTTATCA
>JAFAHI010000746.1 GCA_019237325.1 Verrucomicrobiota bacterium
CACCATGCGAGAGGCGAACGACCGCGGTTACGAATGCCTCGTTCTTTCCGATTGCACCGGTGCAACGGATTTAGGCAACCATCTCGCTGCGTTGAAAATGGTCACGATGCAGGGAGGTGTCTTCGGCGCTGTGAGCGATTCCGAATCTGTACTTACCGCTCTCGGGGTCCAATGAAAGCGGCGGCAGAAAACATTGACGCGCCTTACGCCTCCATAGACTTGCCTGACCTTTTCCGGGTAGAGGAATGGCAGGACGAGATACCGTGGCAGCCGTTCGTGAACGGCGCGGAAATACACCGTTTGTACGGAGACGGCAAAGAAGGACCAACGGCGGTACTCATCCGTTTCCGCGAGGAGAGCCAAGTGCCGGTCCATCTCCATCCAGGGTACGAACACCTATTTATTTTGGCGGGCGAGCAGCGGGACCAGAACGCGATACGAAGGCGCGGTGCATTTACGGTTAGCCCACCCGGGACGGTTCACGGCGTCTCCAGCAAAGCGGGAACGATCGTGCTCGTCATATACGAAAAACCGGTCGTGTTCTTATGATTCATCCGATCCCGTCTTTTTTCTAGTCAGCCTGTATGAATATCGCGGCCGATCCTTATCCATTTGATTTTGTCCCGGAACGTTGCGCGCTGCTGATCATCGATATGCAACGGGACTTTCTCGAACCGGGTGGATTCGGTGAGATGTTGGGGAACGATGTCTCCCAGTTGCGGCGCGCGATTGAGCCCAACGTCAAGCTGCTCGCGGCTTGGCGCGCTGCAAAGCTTCGCGTCATCCATACCCGGGAAGGGCATCTGCCCGATCTGACTGATCTACACGCTGCCAAAAAAAACCGAGGAAGCCATGCGATGAGAATTGGCGACGAAGGTCCCATGGGCCGAATCCTGGTTCGCGGCGAGCGGGGCCATGATATAATTCCCGAGCTTTATCCCCAGGGAGAGGAACCGGTCGTGGACAAACCCGGGAAGGGAGCTTTCCATGCGACCGATTTGCACGACCTCCTTAAGCACCAAGGGATTCGCCAGCTTGTCGTCACTGGCGTGACCACTGAGGTGTGTGTGAGCACGACAGTCCGGGAAGCAAATGACCGTGGTTACGACTGTCTGATCGTCGAAGATTGCGTCGCCTCTTATTTTCCTGAGTTCCACAAATGGAGTTTGGAAATGACGAAAGCCCAAGGGGGCATCTTCGGCTGGGTTTCTGAATCGAGACACCTATTGGCAGCGTTGGAAAAATGGTCTGCCAGGTCTGATGCAAACGCCGGGAGCGCCGGGAACGTCATGATGAATCAGAAAGGAGGAACAACGCCGATATGTTGACCGCCAAGCTGCATGCGCCTCCGGCGGTCGAATTGGTCAACGTGACCAAGCGTTTTGGTTCGTTTGTTGCCAACCAGGATGTGTCGCTGCGCCTCGCTCCTGGCACCTATCACGCGCTACTCGGCGAGAACGGTGCCGGAAAGAGCACGCTGGTTAAATGCATCATGGGTTATCACCGAGCCGATCAAGGTGACATCATCGTCGGCAGCGCCTCGCGCAATATTACGAGCCCGCACGACGCGAACCATCTGGGGATCGGCATGGTGTATCAGCACTTTACCGTGGTCCCTGCGATGACGGTAGCGGAGAACTTTCTGCTGGGACGCTCTGATCTCCCCGGGATTCTCGATTGGCGGGAAGAACATCGTAAGCTATCGGCATTCCTCAAAACCGCTCCTTTTCGCGTCGATCTTAAAGCCCGCATCGCGAATCTCGCGGCCGGCGAAAAACAAAAGGTCGAGATCCTGAAGCAACTCTATCTTGGCAGCAAAGTTCTTATTCTTGACGAAACGACATCCGTCCTTACACCGCAGGAAGCGGATGAAGTGCTCGGGATGCTTCGCAAGATGGTTGATAAGAAGGAGCTCAGCATTCTTCTCATCACCCATAAGTTTCGAGAGGTCACCGGGTATTGCGACGAAATCACCGTTTTACGCAAGGGACGCGTCGCCGGGGGAGGGCGCGTTGCCGATCTTTCGGTTTCCGATATGGCAACGCTCATGATGGGCGAACAGCGTTTGGGAAAGACGACAGAAAAAGAGGAACGGGTGCCCGGGGAGGTTCTGCTTGAAATTAAAGGTCTTCGCGCCGATCGCGACAACGGCGTCGAGGCGGTTTGTGGAGTTGACCTGACAGTGCGCTCTGGCGAAATCGTCGGCATTGCGGGCATCTCGGGGAACGGTCAGCGGGAGCTCGTTGAAGTGCTAGGCGGTCAGCGGGTGGCTAAGGCCGGAGAGATCCTACTGCGGGGTGAACGATTCGGTGGCACGCGACCCGAAATGTTCCGGCATCAGATCAACGTCCTTCCGGAAGAACCGCTGCACAACGCGTGCGCTGCCAAGATGACGGTGGCTGAGAACATCGCTCTGCGTTCCTTCGAACGGCGCCCACTCTCGATTGGAGGCTGGCTTCTCAGCTACCGAGAGATCCGTACTCGAGCGGCAGACGCAGTGACCCGATATAAGGTAAAGACGCCCAGTCTCGACTCGGCCATGGGAACGCTTTCCGGAGGTAATGTTCAGCGCGCTGTGCTTGCACGTGAACTAGGTGCGGGTACCACACGAATTCTCGTGGCGGCAAACCCGTGTTTCGGACTCGATTTCGCGGCGGTTGATTTCATCCATTCGCAGATAATCGATGCACGGAATCACGGCGTGGCGGTTCTCTTGATATGCGAGGACATCGACGAACTACTCTCGCTTTCGGATCGGGTGCTAGTCATGACTGCAGGACGGCTTGTCTACGAGGCTCCGATTTCCAAGGTCAGCGTCAAGGAACTCGGAGAGAAGATGGCCGGTCATTGACTCGATCGGCGAACGCACAGTCTCATGGATTTTTCAAACGTACCTTTCACCATCTCCGGGCTACGCGAACTTTATCGTGAGGGCCGATTGAAGCCGATAGAAGTTATCGCTGAGGCGCTACGCCGCGCTCGGAGGCCGCCTCATCCCTCGGTGTGGATCACCCTGCTAGCTTCGGAACAAGTCCGGGTGTACGTCGACGCACTCGACGTAGAGCGGTTCGATGAGCTCCCACTTTTCGGGATTCCTTTTGCTATTAAAGACAACATCGATCTTGCCGGCGTTCCGACAACCTGTGCGTGTCCTGCCTTCGCGTACGGCCCAGAAAGCTCGGCTTATGTCGTGGAAAGGTTGATCAAGGCCGGCGCGGTGCCGATCGGTAAGACCAATCTCGACCAGTTCGCTACCGGGCTGGTCGGTACACGCTCGCCTTACGGCGCTTGCCATTCAGTATTTGATGAACGCTATGTGTCGGGCGGATCGAGCTCCGGCTCTGCAGTCGCCGTCGCATCGGGTATGGTAGCCTTCGCCTTGGGGACCGATACCGCTGGCTCCGGCCGGGTTCCCGCAGCGTTCAATAACCTCGTGGGATTGAAGCCAACCCGCGGACGTCTTAGTAATCGCGGGGTTGTCCCAGCATGCCGATCGCTCGATTGTGTCTCGATCTTAGCCTCAACGTGCTACGATGCGGCTGCTGTACTTGCTGTTGCCGAGGGGAGTGATTCGGAGGATCCGTTTTCACGGACGCCATTGGAACGGCCTTTACCAGAGGGCCCGATCCGTTTTGGTAGACCGCGGAACGATCAGCTTGAATTTTTCGGGAACGAAGAAGCCCGGCGCCTCTATACTGAAGCGTGTCAACGCATGGCTGCGCTGGGCGGAGACCAGATCGAGTTCGATTATGAACCTTTCTTGAAAGCGGCGTCGTTGCTGTATGCCGGTCCGTGGGTGGCCGAACGCTATGCGGCAGTCGGTGAATTCCTGGAAAGCCGGGGACCTGAGTCCGCAGATCCGACGGTGTGTGCCATCATCTTGGGGGGTAAACGATACAGCGCTGTCGATGCCTTCAAAGGCTTGTACGAACTCGAAGCTTATGCTGCTCAATGTCGAAAGATTTGGGAGGAAGTCGATCTCCTGCTATTACCCACGGCCGGGACGACCTATACGATCGAGGATGTAAAGAAGGAGCCGGTCCGCCTTAATTCCAACCTTGGGCGCTACACCAACTTCGTTAATCTACTGGACCTCGCGGCCGTCGCCGTTCCAGCAGGCTTCGGCGAAGCCGAGTCTCTTCCCGGTCTGCCGTTCGGCGTCACCTTGATTGGCCCAGCCTTTTCTGACCGGGCTCTTCTCAGTTGGGGAGATCGGCTCCATCGGGCCGGTGGTGGCCGCCTTGGGGGGACTGGCTTCAATGTTTCGCTCGAGCCGCCGTTTGAAATCTTGAATCGACCTCTCTTGAAGAATCCAAACAGCCAAATGTCCAGAATTAGACAGAGTGGTTGAGGAGCACCGGGAACGGATGGGACCGCTTCGTCTTCACGGCTCGCAAAAAGAAGGCGGAAAAACTCACGCAAAGACGCAAAGGCGCAAAGGTTCAGACATGCTGGTCGAGTGCGGATCTAAGCACCGGATTTAGCGCGCAGATCTCATGGCCGGGCACATTGCCAATTTCGACATCGACCGAAGCCTCGTGAAGTAGCAGCCTTCCAGCCCGTTCAAGTCCGTAGCGCTACTTTGATTTACCTTTGCGCCTTTGCGTCTTTGCGTGAGATTTTTCTTAGCCTGTGCCTTTTGCCCAGTCCGGCGACTCGCTTAGGCGGAATAACATCTCACCGGCTTTCGGCACCAACAGGACTCCTTCGTCTTCACAGTTGGCAAAATTTTCCACTCGGATTTCATCCGGGTGGCGATAGCCGAAATCGATTTTCCGGCAGAGCTCTGGGGAAAGGCGAGTGGCTAGTGTGACGCGGGCCCGGGCTTTTTCTGCTCCGTTCTCGTAGGTGCCAATGCCGTGGACATGGGTGGAATGAGCGAGGACACCCCAAGGATAATCTTTGAATCGATCCCATTGTTTCAAAAAATAGTCCCGGCAATGGTAACCGATTTCTTCGATCAGCTTGCCATGGGTAACGGAGATCTCTTTAAGGTGCGGTGCGTAAATGATGAGCTCTCCGCCATCAGCCAAGACAGGCTCTAATTTGTACATGCATTTGCCTGCGACCCAGAGCTCGTCGTACATGTGCGGCGCACACGACAGGATGGTGTGAAACGGTTTATCT
>JAFAHI010000020.1 GCA_019237325.1 Verrucomicrobiota bacterium
TTGAGTGCCATACGTAACGGGTATTTAAACAACAACTTTAGGGGATGGAGGCCCTTCGCCCGAGCGGTCACGACGTATTGCTTTTGTAGTTCATCGAGCAGATTGGCTCGCAACCGACGGATCATGCTCGCCGTTCCTGCCGTTCCGATGACGATGACCGGGATCCAGAGATGCCCCGCTACCGAGATCGCCTTGGATAAACTCCACGGCTTGTTGATGTATTGCGGATCCATTAGTCCGCCAATCGATATTCCAAAATACACATTGGCCAAGTAAAGTAGAACCAACGCCAGTAAAAAACTAGGGGTTGCCAATCCTAAGAAGCCAAGCAACGTCAAAAAGTGATCAGCCAAACTGTATTGATGAGTTGCTGAATAAACGCCAATCGGGAAAGCAACAAGATAGGTAAACAGAATAGTCGTGAACGATACTAGAAAGGTCAAAAATATGCGATCACCAACTACCTTGTTCACAGGCAAATTATAGGCAAATGAGTACCCCAGATCGCCATGGAGCAGGCCCCCAACCCAGTAGAGATACTGCTCCCATAGCGGTCGGTCAAAGCCGTACTCCTTCTCCAGAAATTGGACTTTTGCGAGATCCCCCGGTTCTCCCGATTCCTGGAGTTCGGCGACATAAGTGGTAAAGTAATTTCCTTGGGGCAAGTTAATTATCGTAAATATCACTATACTGATCGCGATTAAGGTCGGGATCATGATCAGTATCCGGTGCACGAGATAGCTGAGCATTTCGTGCTACCGAGGAGCCGGCGGGGAACTCAACGAGGCAGATTTTGCCGAGTCCTCAGAGAGGTCGAACCAAAATCCGTCAGGCTTATAAATCCCAAAATAAGCTCCGGGATCCCAGTTGTAGATGCCCTGCTCGGGAACGTTGCGCAGCTTGGCGTTGACGACGATCGGTTGCAATACCCCTGCGACCGTGCCGATCGAAAAGACCTCATCGGCCCATAGCCGAAGGACTTCGTGCCAGATCCCCGTATGGTGCTCCTCCGACGTGGCCGCGAGCCACTCCTCGTAAAGTTCCTTCAGCCGGACAGCGGTGGGCAGAGCGGGCGGTTCACCAGCTTCGCCCTTGGTCTCATAATATTGGCCCCATTTCGGCCACTCGAGTTGCTGCTGACTAGTCGGCGCGAATTCCCAAGGGGACATCGCGGCGGTGGCGAGACCGTTCTCGATCCCCTTGTCGATCGACATCGTCGTCTCGCCCGAAAATACTCGGCGCCGAAACAGGGTCAGCTGCAACGGCTTGGCAAAGAGCTTGATCCCGATCCTTCGCCATGAATCTCGGATTAGCTCCAGCACATCCGATTGCTCGGTTGACTCGCCGGAATTTTCCACTGTGATTTCCATCGGGCGGCCATCTGGAAGCAGGCGCGTGCCTTCCCCGTCGCGCTTTGTGAGCCCGATCAGGTCGAGTAGCCGATTTGCTTCACGCACATCAAAACTCGCCCAAGCGTCGCGATTTTGCGCCGAGTATAGTGGGCTTTGCGGCAGTACCGTGTTTTGCCCCTCGATCGCCAGCCCGAAGAAAATTACTTGGTTGATTTCATGTCGATCCACGGCGAGCGAGAGCGCGCGACGAAACCGTACATCGCGCACGAGACCTTGCCAGATTCCGTCCGTAACGTTCAAATTGGGATAAAGGGCAAGCTGACTGCCTGGACCGGTACGCCACAGCCAAACTTTATAATTAGCTCGCGCTTCGCCCGCCTTGAGGAATGTATAATTGTCAAACCGCAGATAACGCCCCTGGAGATCGCTCTCCCCAGCCCCAGTCTTCGCCGGGATGATCTTGCTATCGGCAATCGATAATATCACACGATCTATATACGGAAGCTGGTTCCCTTGTTTATCGACCCGATAGTAATAAGGGTTCCGCTCAAAGGAAAATCGATCAGAAGGCGGTTTTGTCTTTAAGATCCATGGCTCTAAAGATGGTAGATCCGGGTTATCGTTTCGATACATGGAATCAAATTTGTTATGAAGCGAAGACCAGTTGCGCTGATTAGCCTGTTTTACGAGCGCCTCCAACGTTGCTTTGTTCGCGTACTTCTCATGAAATTGTTTTAAGTAATGAGACGGGCGATAAATGAAGAGCGGATCCGGTCCGGCAAGATCGGGCAGGAACAGTGGGTTTGGCCGCGCCCAGCTATAGCGAACTACAGTCTCGCTCAATACCTCAAAATGCGGTCCCTCGCCTTGCGGCAGCATCGTGACAGGCAGGCCCGACGGAGACAGGTGTCTGTTTTGTGCCACATCCTCAAACCAGTAGCGGAAATCCTCTGAGGTAAAGGGCTGCCCATCGGACCATCTGTGTCCTTCACGCAAATGCAATGTGAACACACGGTTATCTTCGATTTCGATCGACTTTAGGATGTCAGGCACGAGGTTGAGCGCGGGAGTGTAGCCGACCAGTCTGGCGTAGCCGTAAACCACCATCATGCGGGTGTCCTTCGGACCGGCCATCAGCATCCGCAACTCGCCCCCTGGGGTCCCGATTGTTTCAAGCTCTGCTATGGCCGGCTCTTTCGGTACCCGCTCCCCAATCCCAGGGAGCTTGCCGCTCGCAACATCTTCCTTGAAGACTTGGGTCTCCCGCAACTCTGCTGCGAAGGCGCGAGTTATGATGAGACCCGAACCAAGCGCGAGGCCGAGTTGCATCACCTCGCGACGGTTTGGATTGACTATCGTCATCCGCTTCACGCCCGAGCGCGACCGATTGCCCTAGCGGTTGGTGAAACAGGCGGCGCGCTTGCCTCCACACAGTGACCCAAAGCGATTTCGATCAAGTGCGGCCGCTGCGCCGGCGTGCGGCGGAATGGTTCGGGCCAAGCCTCGGGGTCCGATGCTTTCTC
>JAFAHI010000134.1 GCA_019237325.1 Verrucomicrobiota bacterium
CCCGCGGCCAACTCACGGACCGCAGTTTCTGAGTCGGCGAACACTTTCGTCTGTATCTTCTCAAACTGTTCGGCTTCGATCGGGAGGTTTGGCATAGGGAGAAGGTAATCTGGACTCTGGGAATAACGGCGGCAACGCTGACGACGTGGGATAACGAGCGAAAGCGCAAATCTTAGGGGGCGAGGCTCCCGAATGACCCCTCGATTGAACCGGAGCCGCTGATCATCTTCGTCAGATGATATCGATACGCCTGAAAGTGCGCCGAGCCGTGATCCCGCACTTGAACACGGCTCGGCGTGTTCTTAGCCGTATCGGCACGGTTTGGTCGAGACCATCAGCGGCTCCGGTTCAATCGAAGGGTCATTCGGGAGCCTCGCGCCACCAAATGAAGTTTCGTTACAACTTGTTCAGCTTCATTCGCTGTTCGATAAGCTCAGGTTCGAGCTTATCGAAAGCATCCAGGAAGCGGACCCGGAAACTGCCAGGTCCTTCGGTTCGGGAATGATCAGCTGCGAGTTCGCCTGCCAAATCCATCACGATCATCGCTGAAATTGCCGCCGAGAAAGGATGCGAGCTTACCGTTAAGAAAGCAGCAATTACCGCAGTGGCGACACAGCCCGAACCCGTTGTTCGCGCCATTAACGGATGCCCGTTCTCGATCGCGATCACGGTGTTTCCGTCCGATACGTAGTCGGTGGCACCGCTGGCCACGACGATGGCGCCGGTTTGCTTAGCCAATTGGTGGACCACGGCGTGCGCCTGGTCCAGGTTTCCGACTGCGTCCACCCCTCGTGCGACGGAGGCTAGACCGGCCAGGGCGGCGATTTCCGCCTGATTTCCGCGAATGACAGTTGGAGTCGCGATGCTCAGAAGCCGGTCCACCAGTTTCCGTCTCATTTGGGTTGCCCCTACCGCTACCGGGTCTAGAGCAATTGGAATCCCTTTCGCTTTTGCGGTGGCAGCGGCTAAAGCCATCGCTTCGGCGCTTCGCGGAGTCGGTGTCCCGATGTTTAAGTTGAGCGCGCCGGCGATACCGACCAATTCGGCGATCTCTTCGAACGCATCCGACATGATCGGGGAAGCTCCCAGAGCCAGCACCGCATTTGCCGTGAACTCGCGGACGACCGAGTTGGTCAAAGACAACACCAAAGGTGTTGTCTCCCGTAAGGTTCGGAAATCTGTCCATATGCGATCGGCGGCGATGTCCATTTGAACAAAGGAAGCAGAGTGAACGCCAAAGTTCGCGGCGTCGTAAAGACTCGCGACTCAACCGACGATCGTCATTAGTGAGGTAAAACTAATATGCTGAGCCTACGCTGCACAGGCATCCAAACGAGCAGGGAACGTCCGTTCGCGGCGCTCCCGGCGTTCCCGCTCGTTCGCGGCGTTACTTGCCGTGTTGGATTAGTTCGACCTCATAACCTTCGGGAGCGTCGATGAAAGCGATCATACCGCCTGAGCCGGTCTTGGTGGGCCCGTCGCTCAGAGGGTAGCCCTTTGCTGCGGCGTGTTTTGCGAACGCTTCGAGGTCATCGACTTCGAAGGCGAGATGCGTAATGTCGGACCCTACATTTACAGGGCCGCTCTCGTCGAATTTGCAGATCTCGATTTCTTCTTCGCTGCCCGGTGTGCTAAAAAACACCAATTGCGAGCCGCGAGGCGAGGTATGACGACGGGTTTCTTTCAACCCGAGAACATCCTTGTAAAACGAAACGGTCTTTTCAAGGTCGGAAACACGATAACGGGTGTGGAGAAGCTTCTTGACCATGTGGAAAAATGGCACGCACTGAGAAAATTCCAACCTTTCCAAGTAGGAAAGCGACCGGATTGCGTGGGATAAAAGTGCCGACTGGAAGCGCCGTCTTAACGAGCCCTTTTCTGCGGTTCCAAGTTCTTTCTTGGCTACTCGTGTCCAGCTAGGCTCTGTTTTTTTGTCTTTGCGTGAGATTTCCCTTTTTTTTGCGTTCTTTGCGCTCTTTTGCGGCTATTTTTCTCCACTATCTCTATGGTTTACATCGGAATCGATAGTGGAACTCAGAGCACGAAATCCATCGTGGTTGACGCAGAGAGCGGCGAAATTCTGGCGTCCGCTCAACAGAAGTACGACCTCATTCCGAACCTCCCTCCGGGTCACATGGAGCAAGATCCCCAAGAATGGATCGATGCTACCGATGCCACCATCGAGGAATGCATCCAAAAAGTTGGCAAACGAGCTGAGGAAATAGAGGCGATCGGCGTCAGCGGGCAACAACACGGATTGGTTGTCCTCAATGCTTCGAATGAGGTAATCCGCGCCGCGAAACTCTGGTGCGATACTTCTACCGCCGATCAGTGCCAGGAAATCATCGATGAATTCGGTGGAGATGCCTCTCTTATTAAGCTTCTCGGGAACACCATGTTGCCAGGCTGGACGGCACCGAAAATTCTCTGGCTTAAACAACAGGAGCCGGAAAATTACGAGTCCGTTTCCAGCATCCTACTGCCGCACGATTACATCAATTTTTGGCTGACCGGCGAAAAGCGGATGGAGTATGGAGACGCGTCCGGTACAGGATTGATGGACGTTAGAACTCGGCGTTGGTGCGAGCCCGTCGTGGAATTTATCGATTCGAACTTGGAGGAGAGGTTGCCGTCTCTTGGGTCCTCGCGGCAAGCAGTTGGCTTGCTGCGAGAAAATCTCCGGCAGAAATGGGGCCTGAAAAAGTCACCCGTCATTTCCGCCGGAGGCGGGGACAACATGATGGGCGCAGTCGGTACCGGAAACGTGAAGCCAGGGGTAGTGACCGCTAGTCTGGGTACTTCTGGGACCATCTACGCGTTCTCGACCGCCCCGGTGATTGACTCTCAGGGCGAGCTGGCCGCTTTTTGTGACAGCACGGACAATTGGTTGCCATTGGTCTGCACCATGAACGTCACGGTGGCCACCGAGCACGTCCGGCAGTTGTTCGGATGGGATATCGCTAAGTTCAATAAAACGGTTGGGTCAGCACCGGTTGGGAGCGGTGGGATTCTCTTCCTTCCTTATTTAAATGGGGAACGCACTCCGAATCTGCCTAATGGCACCGGCGTGTTCCACGGATTAACCGCATCGAATTTTACTCCAGCAAACATGGCTCGTTCGGCGATGGAGGGCGCAACCCTCGGTTTGGTCTATGGGCTTAACCGGTTTCGTACGCTAGGAATTAAGACTGCCGAGATACGGCTGACTGGCGGCGGCAGCCAAAGCGCGGCTTGGAGGCAGATCTGCGCGGACGCTTTCCGAGTACCTGTCGTTTGTCTAGCTACCGCTGAGGGCGCCGCGTTGGGCGCCGCCTTGCACAGCGCTTGGGTTTACAGCCTCGTCAACAACAAGTCGAGCAATCTACAAGACCTGGTCGCTCGAGCGGTAAAGATCGATGAGAAATCGCGGGCGCTGCCGAACAAGGAGAACGCAGATCGATATGAAGAGCTGTTCGGCCGCTTTAACGGCCTGACCCAACGCCTGGCGACAGGAGGTTACCTGTGAAAACGGTTTGCGGTTCACGGTTCACCGTTCGCAGTTCTCCGTTGGATCCGTCCTGCTGCATCCGTGTGAAGGTCGCATTGAACGCAATCGCATCTTGCGAAATCGCACGGGAGCGGTGAACGACGAAGTGTGAACCGCGAACTATGAAACTCGTTATCGCAGCTACCGGAGCGAGCGGAATGATTTATCTCCAGCGGTTGCTGGACCAAATCGATTGCCGGCAACACGACGTTCATCTCGTTCTCAGCGGGTACGCGAAACAAGTTGTCGCCGACGAGATCGAAAAGCTGAGACTGCCGGCCGGGGTACAGGAATATCCCGAGCGGACTATGAACGCACCGTTCGCCAGCGGTTCGGCATTATTTGACGCCATGGTGGTCGTACCCTGTTCGATGGGGACACTCGGCCGTATCGCTTCCGGGACTGGGGAGACGCTGATTCTCCGGGCAGCGGACGTTTTTCTAAAGGAAAGGCGGAAGCTGATCCTGGTCCCAAGAGAGACCCCGTGGAATCTGATTCAGGCTAGAAATTGTTGCTCGTTGCTGGAGGCTGGGGCGATCATTTTGCCTGCTAGCCCGGCTTTCTATAGCCGTCCTCAAACGATAGAGGAAGCTGCTGACACTGTGGTCCATCGGATCCTAGATCTGATCGGGTTACCGCCGCCGAAAACCTTTCGTTGGGGAGAGGCTGAGTAGTTCGCCGTTCACAGTTCGCAGTTCTCCGTTCACGGTTCCACCGTCGAGAACGCAAACTGCGAAACTGAGAACCGCGAACTGTGAACGGCAAACAGTGAACGAAGAACTAAGAAGAGTGAACCCCATCGACCTGCACGTCCACGTGTTGGGCAACGGCCTCACTGGTTCAGGCTGTCGGGTACAACGTGTTTGGTGGCAAGAGCCGTTTGTTCAGATGATGGCGCGTAGCATCGGAGTCGACATGCGTCCCGGCGATCCTCGTCTCGATGAATCCTACGCGCGGCGGCTAGGTTCGTGGTTAGACGAGTCTTCGCTTGCGGGGGTCGTGCTGCTCGCGTGTGATGATGTTCATCAAGACGATGGCGTCCCTCGCCCGGATCTTTCCCGGATTTATGTCCCCAATGAATATGTATTAGATCTTTGCCGGCGAGAGCAGAGATTCCTGCCGGGGATCTCGATCCATCCCGCTCGAAAGAATGCGCTGGATTTGCTGGAGGCCGGAGTCGAGGCCGGCGCTGTTCTTTTGAAGTTGTTGCCCTGTGTCCAGATTGTTGATCCCGCACTCGCGCGGTATCGCCCGTTTTGGAAACGGATGGCAGAGCTTCGGTTACCTTTATTGGCCCACACCGGCGGCGAATTCTCCCTGCCAACCTATCGGCCGGAATTGTGCAACCCCCTCTGTCTTCGCCCCGTGTTGGAACAAGGGGTTACGGTCGTCGCGGCACATTGCGGAGCGCCCGCGTTGCCTTGGCACCGGGATTTCTCGGGCGATTTTTTGGATCTTCGCAACGCGTTTCCGAACTTGTACGGGGATATCTCGGCACTCTGCCAACCGGTGCATTTCAAGACCCTTACCAGGGTGCGGAAGAATCCTGAACGGATTCTCTATGGTAGCGATTACCCGGTTGTGACTTCCGTTTTTTGGTCTCGCGCCCTTCAGTGGATTTCATCTGACGAAGCGAAACGACTTTGGAGAATCCGTAATCCGCTCCAACGGAAACTTGAGCTTACGCGTGTGCTCGGATTCCCGGACACGATTTTTTCAGAAGTGTATGACGTGCTTCGCCAGACATCAGCACTAGCGAAAATGCGAGCCGGAGCGGATGTCCTGAGTGCGTAGGTCATCTTTTCTAAGCCGCCGCCTAGTGCGTTAATGGAGCCTGTCCAGGAGCGTTTATAAGGGCGGTTGAAAATAATCCGAAAATTCCGTTTGCGTCGTCCGATAAGGCTGCTAGTTTCGTCGCCCGCCCGAGATTATGGGAGACGTAAAAGGGAGGGCGGACAGGGCCTTTAGGATTAGTTTGGATTAGCTTTAGAATCGGTTGGAAACCGGCAAAGAACGGTCCGACTGGTTTGCCTGATAAGATGTGAGAGAGAGCTTTGCTTGTCATTGTTCTTCGCTTGTTGGGCGGCCCGCAAACGGGTGCCGAGAAAAAGTAGTAGATGGCACAAAAGTTACTGAAAATAACTTGACCGTTTGAGAAGAGAGATTAGTGTGAAAGTCTCCGGTGATTACGGGGCGCACAAATAAAGTGCGGTTGTTCTTACAGTTTAAGGGACTTCAAATTGACTCAATTT
>JAFAHI010000211.1 GCA_019237325.1 Verrucomicrobiota bacterium
ACTCGCGTTCGTGCTCCCCGGTGTCGGAGCGGCCGGCGATGTTGCTGTCGACGGCGCAGAAGCGGTTATCGTGCCGGTCCTTGTAGCGACCTTATTAATGCCATACCTGGCTCCTCAGAACATCGTTCAGGAACTGCGAGCAGAGCACGCCACCCGAGTATAAAATTAACGGTGGGGATGAGCTCCTGCTCATCCTTTTTATTTTCCAACGCCGCGCTCCGGTCACACCGGCTGAGCCGGATCTTACCATTTGCTATTTACTATCTGCTATTCACCCTGTCCCATGCACACGGAAGTTCTCACTTACGACGCCGACGGCCTTTTGATGCAGAGCCATCTTTATTACGTGGCAGATGGATCTTTACGGAGGCGTGGTTCACAGTTTCACCAATCCGGATGCCGACGAGGCTGGTCGGACACATATCTCGAGATACAACGCTAAAGCCGCCGCCCGATCATGGGCAACGATGCGCGCATTTTTCGACGAAATCTTTGCGTAAGCAAAATCGTCCTCGTCCTCGAAGGCTGTTATCGAAGCCGAGCACGTTCAGTATCCGACGCCGGAATACGGTTCGGATAACGACACCTCGGCATGCAAGGGAGGCACCAACCCGAAACCTTCGAGGACGAGGACGACGACGAGTACGAGGACGATTAGTGAGTGCTTAGACGGTCTTTAACACTCGATAAAGCTCGCTCTTTCCTTCGAACCCGATGCCCGGGAGAGCCGGCAAAGTCACATGACCATTTTCAACCGGCACACCGTCCGGGAAGCCGCCATAAGGTTGAAACAGATCTGGATAAGACTCGTTCCCGCCGAGGCCGAGACCGGCGGCGATATTCAACGACATTTGATGGCCGCCGTGTGGAATGCACCGGCACGAAGACCAGCCGGAGTCTTTGAGCATTCGGAGCGTCCGAAGATATTCGACCAGTCCATAGCTCAGAGCGCAGTCGAACTGGAGCCAATCCCGATCCGGACGCATCCCGCCGTAACGGATCAGATTTCGAGCATCCTGCATTGAAAACAAGTTTTCGCCGGTGGCCATTGGGCCCGAATACCGCTGGGAGAGCTCGTTCTGAAGCTCGTAATCAAGCGGATCGCCGGCTTCTTCGAACCAGAAGAGAGGGTAACTAGAAAGGGCATCAGCGTAGGCAAACGCCGTTTCCCGGTTGAACCGGCCGTTGGCGTCAACTGCCAATTGTTGTCCATTGCTCAATTCTTCGAGAACCCCCTCGATTCGTTTCAAGTCTTCCCCTAGCGAAGCGCCGCCTATTTTCATCTTCACCACTGAATACCCCCGCTCCAGATAGGATCTCATCTCCGCTTTGAGCTCCTTCAGCCCCTTGCCGGGATAATAGTAGCCGCCGGCCGCGTATACGAAGATCTTCGGGTTAGCGATGCCGTTGCCATAGCGTTCAGCCAAAAGTTCGAACAACGGCTTCTCCGCAATCTTGGCTACGGCATCCCAGACCGCCATGTCGATAGTGCCGACGGCGACTGAACGTTCGCCATGACCGCCTGGTTTCTCGTTGGTCATCATCCGATCCCAGATTTTTGCTGGATCCAAACTAGTTTGCTGATGGTCAATCAGTGTTTCCGGATCGGCTTCGAGTATGCGAGGCGCAAAGCGTTCACGAATTAGAGCTCCCTGGCCGTAACGGCCGTTGGAATTGAACCCGTAGCCGGTGACCGGTTTTCCATCTCTGACCACATCCGTGGTAACCGCTACCACGGAGCAGGTCATTTTAGAAAAATGAATGAACGCGTTGGCGATGGCCGAAGCGATCGGAACCGTTTTTTCTCGAATCTCTACAATACGCACGTCAGTACTATTTGCCGGCCAGTGTTCCGAGACAATGCACAAAGCTCCAGACAGGGGACCCATTCGCCTTTGGTCCGGAGGGCTAGTTAGCACCCGGGAATAAGAACGAGTTAAACCAGGTAGTTAGCTGTCGCTAATCAGACAGATCCAGATCTGCCGGATGTGCGTTGGTACCAACCACCACAGAACGTCACTCACAATGAACTAACCGAATCGGACAATTAGGCGTTTATCAATTTGTCATCTGCCATCTGCTCCGGCGGCTGCCGGATAATTCAATCTGGGCAATTCCGTCGCGTAACGATCCCAATGCTGCATCAATTCGTGAACGACTCGCGCACCCACTCGGTAGGCGGACTCGACGGCGAGGAGCTCGCCGCTGGCTTCGCCGTGCAGAAGACTATCAAGCACGGTCACGCCGGGTGGCGGCTCGCAATAATTGCTAGCTGCCCGAAGGACTAGGTACCGGCGGGGATCGACGCGGTGGGCCCGTCCTAGCATATAGAGAGCGTAAGCGATGCTTTGGTCCTCGCATTCCGTCATCACGAAGTTCGCTTTGCCATCGGTATAAAGTTTGCACCAATTCTCCGCCCAACGGGTGAGAGCGGCACCGTGCCAATACCGCGCTGAACCCAAGGCGTCCCCGATCAGAACGAACGGCGGCCGCTGAGCATTGGGGTAACCGGCATAGGATGCACGATATTTGCTCAGCTCAGGCGTATCGCTCAAGGATACATCTTTTGAAAGGTTAAATGCCCAAGACACCAAACCGGGATCGAGTTGGAAAGCCATCGGTTTTTGACTCCAATCGTGAGGTCCAGGCGGCTGATCCGGACTGGTGGCGCCATATGGAAGGATGCCGTAGGGCCATTCTTTTGGAGCGTCATGACCATCGATTTCGTTGACGTTATCGCCGTCCACTACCCACTGCGCCCAGGCTGCGCTTCCTACACTGGCCCGATTTGGATCAACTCCGGCAATCCCTGCCATAATGAAATAAGTCTGAGTGAGGTCGAGCCGCGGGTCCGAACCCAACAACATCATCGCTAGGCCGCTTCGATTACAGGTTCCTGTCAACATGGCGTACACGCCGGAATCATTGAAACGCAGGGGGTGTAGGAGGCCTGGAATATCCAGGGTTTCGGTGAGTTTTTCTCGTTCTACCCAATATTGGAGCTCACCGGGGCGGTCGCCGGTATCTGCACCGATCTCAAAGGTAGTTAGAATCAGCACCTTCGGCCGGATGGGGTCGGCCTGAGTTCGTTGCGGTGTAAGGAGAACGGCGAACAAAAGCAAAAGAAGGGCAATGGGATTCATCTTTTGGAAAAACGCAGCCTTAAGCACGTCTAATGCCATTCGGAGCCTCATGTGAGAAGTGAAAGGTGATTGGTGATTGGTATGGCGGAGGCGGTTATCGGCACCAGTTAACGCTTTTCCCTTTTTTGCGTTCTTTGCGGCTATTAAGACTTTTCGCCTTTCACCTTTTGCCGGCATTCCCTTTGCGGCTTTGCGTGAGATTTTTGGTTTCATGAGGCGTGAGTTCGTTCCTTCCTTTTTTGGCCAGCATGTGCGAAAATGCGGTTCAAGGTTGCGCCGATGAAAAAAATCTTGGTTCTTCTCTTCTGTGTCTGCGCCTTGCTTGGCTCTGTGCTTCCGACTAAAGCCGGAGGCGTCAGCTGGGGTATCCCTCTTCCGTTTCCCTTCCTTTTCTACAAACTCGGTTGCCACAATTGCAATCAGACGAATGGCAACGGCTATTCAAAAGAGAATGGCTATTCCAAGGAAGCTGGATACTCATACTCAAACGTGGCCAGCGTAGCGGGATATCCTACCCGCAGAAGCTGTCCTTGCATTCCTTCCTGGCTGCAATATCACGTCGAATACGTCTGCGACATGCGCCTGGGTCAGACCACTTCTATGCCCGGCGTCGGCGGGCCGCGGGATCCGTAAGCCGGAAAACCTCACGCAAAGCCGCAAAGCCGCAAAGAAAAAGAGAAACAGGAATAGCCGCAAAAGAGCACAAGGAACGCAACAAACGAACCGCAGCCTCGAACCCGGGGAACATTCCCCGGGGTGAAATACCCTTAGATTTACGCAGATAGTTTGTGAAACGCGTAACCGTCTCACATCTGTGTAATCAACTCCCGTTTCTGGTTGGCCTGCCTTCCGCTGCGTCCTTTGCGTCCTCTGCGCGAGGCTCCTGGGTTTATTTTATCGCTGCCTCTCTTTTTTTTGCGTTCCTTGCGTTCTTTTGCGGCTATTCCGATTCCGGTCTTCTTCTTTGCGCCTTTGCGTCTTTGCGTGAGATTTGTCCACTATGGAAACGGTACGACTCGGAATCATCGGAATCGGTTCAATGGGAAGCGTCCACGCGCAAAACATCACGGCGGGGAAAATCCCGCGGTGCGAGTTGACCGCTGTCTGTGATCCTAAAACTGACCGCATGCAGCCTTTTTCGTCGGCTGAACCATTTGATTCCGTCGATGATTTTCTGCGCCGATCCAAGACGGATGCCGTGCTGATTGCAACGCCGCATTACGCGCACACCACGATCGGGATCCAAGCGCTCGAATCGGGCCGCCACGTAATGGTCGAGAAACCGATCTCGGTTCACAAAGCCGATGCAGAACGGCTGATCGCGGCGCACCGGCGACCGGATCAAGTTTTTGCTGCGATGTTCAACCAACGGACTGACCCGTTCTTTCTAAAGCTGCGCCGGCTAGTAAAGTCCGGCGAGCTAGGTGCAATTAGACGGGTGAACTGGACGATCACTAATTGGTTCCGGACCGACGCCTACTATCAATCGAGTGATTGGAGAGCGACCTGGGCAGGGGAGGGAGGCGGAGTGCTACTCAACCAATGCCCGCACAATCTGGATTTGTATCAGTGGATCTTCGGCCTGCCTGCTACCGTTCGAGCGTTTTGTCACTTTGGCCGATATCATAATATCGAGGTGGAAGACGATGTAACCGCCTATCTTGAATATCCGGACGGCATGACCGCCGTATTCATTGCGTCCACCGGTGAGGCGCCCGGTACCAACCGGCTCGAAGTGGCTGCCGAAAACGGGAGGGTGGTCATTGAGAATGATCAGTTCTTATTTATCCGAAACGAAGGGCCGATGAGCGAATTTGCGCGCACCGACCCAGGCCGATTTTCGGTACCGCCGGTTTGGGAAGTTAAGATCCCGATTGAGGGTCATGGCCCGCAACACAACGGAATTCTCGCGAATTTTGTAGCCGCTATCTTAGATAGAACCCCCTTGATAGCGCCGGCCGAAGAAGGGATTAATTCCCTCGAATTGGCGAACGCTTTTCTGCTCTCGACATTAGAAGACCGGACGATCCAGCTTCCCATCGATCCTGTCTTATACGAAAAACATCTCCACAAGTTGATCAGCTCATCCACGCTGAAGAAGCCAAAAGTAGTGAAAGAGGTATCAGACGACATGAGCAAATCGTTCCGATGAGTTGTAGGTTGTAGGTTTTAGGTTCTAGGTTTTAAGTTTTAGATCGCAACCTGTCGGTTGCGAGCCGGGTCCAAGCCGGCGGCTTCGTCATCTACTAGTGCGCGTCTCGCACTCCAACTTGAAACCTCAAACCTATAACCTAAAACTTAGAACTAATTATGAGTACGGGTTACGATTATGCCCCCCAAGGTAAACCGGCCCCGGTTTGCCAGCCCGGGGATTTCAAATTTGCAGCAGTCGCTCTCGATCACGGCCATATTTATGGCCAATGCAACGGGCTGATCGAAGCGGGAGGTGAACTGAAGTGGGTTTTTGATCCGGATCCTGCTAAAGTCGAAGCGTTTCGAAAAAAATTCCCGCAAGCTGGCTCTGCCCGCTCTCTTGATGAGGTTCTTGCGGATCCAGACATTAAACTAGCTGCGGCAGCAGCTGTCCCATCGGAGCGGGGACCACTGGGGGTTCAGGTTATGCGAGCCGGTAAGCATTATTTTACCGATAAGACTCCGTTTACTCAGTTGGCTCAATTAGCCGAAGCCAAACGGGTAGCTGCCGAAACCGGCAAAAAATACATGGTCTACTACAGCGAACGCCTGCATGTAGAATGTGCGGTCTTTGCGGGCGATCTCGTTGAACAAGGAGCTGTTGGGCGGGTCGTACAAGTGTTGGGGTTGGGACCCCATCGGCTTAACGCCGAGTCACGTCCGGCGTGGTTTTTCGAAAAGGCCAAGTACGGCGGAATATTGTGCGACATCGGCAGCCATCAGATTGAACAGTTCCTTTTCTATTCCGGGGCGTCGGACGCAAAGGTTACCTCCGCACGGGTTGCCAATTATACCAATAAGAAGTACCCGGAATTAGAAGATTTTGGTGACGCTACGTTAGTGGCCGACAACGGCGCAGCTTCTTACTTTCGAGTAGATTGGTTAACTCCAAACGGCCTCCGGACCTGGGGCGATGGCCGCACCATCATTCTAGGGACTGACGGCTATATCGAGATGAGGAAGTACATCGACGTTACTCGTGAGGACGGCGGTGACCAATTGTTCCTCGTGACTCAGGACGGTGAGAAACATTTCTCGCTTGCGGGCAAAGTCGGGTTCCCGTTCTTTGGCCGGCTAATCCTCGATTGCGTCAATGGAACCGAGACCGCCATGACACAAGAGCATGCGTTCAAGGCGGCGGAGCTCTGCCTAAAGGCTCAAGAGGCGGCACAGGTGATTGGGTAGAGCGGACCGCGAAGCGGCTTAACACCATAGCCCAGGGCTTTAGCCTGTACGCGCAAAGGTAAGACAGAAATAGCCGCAAAAAGGCACAGAATGCGCAAAAAAAGGTGGGATGAGAAATAGCTCGGCGCTGGGCTACAGAACGGGGTTAGCCGCAAAAGAACGCAAGGATCGCAAAGAGTGAGATAAGAAGCTGCTAAAGTGGGTGAGAATTCGAATGCAAGCCTCGGGCCGATTACCTTGGATTTGCTCCCTGAGTTTTCGTGTTTTTTTGCGCTTTTTGTGCCTTTTTGCGGCTATTCCTTCTTTGCGATCTTGGCGTTCTTTCGCGGCTATCCCTGTCTTTTAGCCTGTTATTCTAGGGTTCCGACCGAAGCCCCTGGATTGAACCACGGTGTGGTCAGCACTGAATGGGTCGGCACTCTGGAGCCATTTACGAGATCAGAAACGTAATCGAGCAACGGCGCTGGTGTACTCGGGTTTCGGCTCAGCGCAAAATAAACCGAACTCACGATAGCCGCCCGTTCCGACGGGGACGCCCCTTCAATCGCGGCTTGGATAACCTCCTGACCGTACCGCGGATTTGCCTCAACCGCGGCGGTCACCAAAGGTGCAATTTCCTCGGCTGGAGCTGAGGAAATAATGACGTGGATCAAATTAGCCGCTTCGCCTCCCGATCTCACACCGGCGAATTCCTTTTTCGTGAGCGCCAGGGCCGTGCCGTAGTCCTGCCTCGCCAATGCGTGGCGAATCGAATAGTTGTCCCGGGCCGATAATGGCGAAACCAGAGCGAGGGTTCCGATCAGCAGGAGCTTAGAGAGATGATGAGTCATAGAACAATAGGGTTTTCGGTGAAGCTGTTTCACGAGCTTTACCCAACAAGAATTGTACAATGTTTGGAACCGGTAAGTCAATAGATGGCAAGCGCTTCGGTAGGGATGAGCTCCCGCTCATCCGCGTCTCTTTGGTCCACACCGAGTCGGAGCCCAAGAAGCATTTAAAAGAAGGCCTCGCTCCGAGAGGCCAGCCGAACAATGACGAAGCCTTCTCCATCTGCGTCAATCCGCCTTCGCCAGGCCTACGGCGCGACACGTCCTGCGTCCATTTCACTCCGGAGGATTTCGGAGCTGCGGTTCGTTTTGTCTTCTTCGTGTCCATTCGCGGTCCCTTTCGTTCTCCTTTCGATTCGAAAGAGAATTCGACTATCCAGAAAAATTGGCTTATTTGTCGGCTAACGAAGATCGCAAGCCGTTCCCACGGCTCTCTTTCGTCCAAAACTAGTCAGAATATCAACCCCACGAATTTTTTATGGAGACAGCATTGACTCAAGATCGGAGGGCAACCACTTCTCGCGGTACCGGAACCCCTGCGCCCCAAATCGAACACGTTGTGAACGGAAAGAAATTCGCTGGGAGCGGGACCCGCACTTTGAACGTGTTCAATCCGGCAACCGGCGAAGTTGTTGGGTGGGTAAAAGCGGCGACGGCGGCGGACGTGGATGCTGCAGTGCAGGCGGCCCGTAACGCATTTCCGGCCTGGAGCGCGACATCCGCGGTCAAACGGGCTCGCGTCCTTTTCAAGTTCAAGGCGCTACTCGAAGAGCATTACGACGAGTTAGCTGCCATGATCACTCAGCAGCACGGAAAAGTCTTTTCCGATGCCCAGGGCGAAGTTCAGCGAGGGATCGAAGTGGTGGAATTTGCGTGTGGTATCCCGCACCTGCTCAAAGGGGATTACACCGAACAAATTGGTGGTAGCATCGACAATTGGAGTATGCGTCAGCCCTTAGGCGTGGTAGCGGGGATCACTCCGTTCAACTTCCCGGTGATGGTGCCGATGTGGATGTATCCGGTGGCCATTGCTTGCGGTAACACTTTTGTGCTGAAGCCATCCGAGCGGGATCCAGGTCCTTCGATCCGGGCGGCGGAACTCTTTAAAGAAGCCGGACTGCCCGACGGTGTTTTCAATGTAGTTCAAGGCGATAAGGAAGCCGTGGACGCGCTGATTGCTCATCCGGACGTGGAAGCTCTTTCGTTCGTTGGTTCTACCCCGATCGCAGAATATATCCACACCGAAGGCTCCCGGACCGGCAAGCGGGTTCAAGCTTTGGGCGGCGCAAAGAACCATTTAGTGGTGATGCCCGACAGCGATCTGGACATTGTGACCAACGCACTGATCGGTTCGGCTTATGGGTCTGCCGGTGAACGTTGTATGGCGGTATCCGTGGCCGTAGCAGTTGGCGATCAGCTGGGCGACCGCTTGGTAGAAAAACTGGTCCCCAAAGTCCGAAGCTTAAAGATTAGCGACGGAATGGAAGCGGGCGCCGACATGGGTCCGGTCGTTACGGCCCAACATAAATCTAAGATTGAAGGTTACATCGAGCACGGTGTCAAAGAAGGTGCGCGTTTGGTTGTGGACGGCCGTGGTTTTTCCGTTTCGGGGCGGGAAGCCGGATTTTTCCTGGGCGGCACTTTGTTCGATCACGTGAAACCGGAGATGAAGATTTATAAAGAAGAAATCTTCGGACCGGTACTTTGCGTTATTCGAGTGCCAGATTTGGAAAGCGCGATCGCGTTAGTCAATGCGCACGAATTTGGTAACGGGGTCTCTTGTTATACCAACGATGGCAAGACTGCCCAGGAATTTGCCCATCGGATCAAGATTGGGATGGTCGGTATCAACGTACCCATCCCGGTACCGATGGCCTGGCATTCATTTGGCGGTTGGAAACGTTCTTTGTTTGGCGGCTACCACGCTTACGGGGAAGAAGGGGTACGCTTTTACACGCGGTACAAGAGCATCATGCAGCGCTGGTACGAGAACACATCGAAGAGCGTTGAAACGCACTCCGCGACTAACCAATTCAATATGCCGACGGTGTGATCTGGAATCGGTTAGATGTGAGAAGTGAGAGGTGAGAGGTGAGACGTGCCGCGAAGCGGCAATAGATCATAGCCCAGGCCTTCAGGCCTGGGTAAACCGCGCCATGAAATCGCCCTGAAGGGGCGACCGAGTTTAATCCACAACCCCAACACTCTATTACTCCAACACTCCGACGCGCCGCTGCCCGAGTTCGAGGACGAGGACGACGACGAGTACGAGAACGAAGAAGACCCTATGACACCCGTCGAACAGCTTGATCGGACCGAACAGCAGTCCACCGAAAAGAAGGGAGCCTACAAAAGCCCGTTGCATGAGATGACACAGACGACACCGACCTGTCTGTGGAACGATTCTGCGTCGATTGAAGAATTAACCTATTCGATCGAACACGGTGGCGTCGGAGCTACTTGTAATCCGGTCATCGTTCTTAGTGTCCTAAAGAAAGAGATGGCACTTTGGAAGGATCGGATCCGGAGTCTGATCATCGAAATGCCGACAGCCACGGAAGACCAGATCGGTTGGCAAGTTGTTCGCGAGATTTCTATTAAGGCAGCAGAGCTCCTCGAGCCGATCTTTGAACGACACAATGGCAAGAATGGCCGGCTTTCGATTCAGACCGACCCTCGACTATA
>JAFAHI010000218.1 GCA_019237325.1 Verrucomicrobiota bacterium
TAGGCTCGCTTCCGACCGACATCCAAGCGCCGGTGAGTGAATTGGTTGAACATGCCCTGGTGCAGCGTCCAGACATGATTGCCGCGGTCGCGAACATTCGCTCGAAGGAAGCGCACATCAGCGAGATCCGGGCTAGCAACTACCCAAAAATCAGCGCTGTAGGAAGTGTCGGTTACGGCGAAGAACGGCTAAGCTTAGGCCGTAACAACACCTTCGATTCCGGGGCACCCACTTTCGGTGGCGGGTTAGCGGTTGAATTTCCCGTTTTCGACGGTTTTTTGAGGCGTCATGAGTTATCTGCTGCGGAAGCAGCCTTAGGCGAAGCCAATAGCCAGTTACAAAAGAGCGGTGATCAGGCGGTCCGGGAAGTCTGGCAAGCTTACACCGATCTGCGAACGGCTATCAGCAGTGAAGCCGCTGCGGATGCTTTGGTAAAAGCGTCGCAGGAGGCCTATGAGGCGGTATTGACTTCCTATAAGCAGGGTTTTTCTACCTACACTGAGTTGGTAACCAACGAAACCAAGCTGACCAGCGCTCGGAATTCTCTTTTCCAAAGCCGTTCGGCGATCCATACCGCGGCGACCGCGCTGGCTCTGGCATTGGGCGACTTGGCGCAACCTGACTCGAGCCCAACCATTATGCGTATCCATCGATAAAAGGATCTGATGATAGGTCAAATGATTTGCTATTTGCTATCTGCTATTTGTTATTCCGAAGGTGCGCGGATCGCCTCCCTTGTGCCGAGCCTCGATGTCTACGGTTCTTACTTTCCTGCCTGGCTGATCTGCTTGATCGTCGGAGTAATACTAACGGTTATCGCCAGCCAGCTAGGCCGCCTCTTCGATCTCGGTGTTCTCCGGAAGTTCAGTCTTTTAATTCCAGTCAGTTTGATTCTGATATTCAGCATCACGACTTGGTTCTTATTTTTTGCCTCTTAGCTCCCGGATTCTAGCTTCTAACTCCTACCTCATGAGTGCCAGCCAAACGCAAAAGCCAGACTTCGAACCCAGACCCAAAAGAGGAGCGAACAAGCTGAAGCCGCTGTTCACTGTAACGCTTGGAATCGGCATCCTCGTTCTGGCATTCGTATTGAGTTTGGCGGCCTGGAATATCAACGAGGAACATCCAAGGACTGACGATGCGGTTGCCAGAGCGAACATAATTGGGATTGCTCCTCGGGTTGCCGGGCCAATTATTAAACTCAATGTTCGCGACAATCAGCAGGTCAAAAACGGGGAGCTATTGTTTGAAATTGATCCGGCGGATTTTCAATTGTCGGTGGACCGGGCACAAGCAGCCCTAGCTTCGTTAGATCAACAGATCGAAGTAGCTAAGACTCAGGATGCTCAATTGAAGTACCAGGTGAAAGCTGCCGAAGCGGCCGTGCAACAGGCGACGGCGGAGCGCGATCAGGTCGCGGACACATTGCACCGTCTCGAACCGCTGCTACCAAAAGGATTTACTACCAAGGAACAAGTTGACGAGACGCGCACAAAGCTTGCTTCCGCGGAAGCTCAAGTCGCTCAAGCGAACGAGAAACTGAACCAGTCTCGCGTGGCGGTGAGTTCGTTGGCGACGTTGCAAGCGCAGCGCCCAGGAGCAGTAGCTACGCTGGGGACAGCTCAGCTGGAGTTATCTTACACCAAAGTGTTCGCGCCATACGACGGGCAGGTCGTGGGATTGAACATTTCCGAGGGAGCCTACGCTCATGCCGGAATTGAAGTTTTCTCATTTCTGGATTCGCGCAAATGGTACGTCCTAGCAAACTTTCGCGAACGCGAGCTGAAGAGCATCCAGCCCGGTATGGCTGCAGAGATTTATCTTCTGTCTAACCCTGACCGCCGCTTCGAGGGGACGGTTGAAGGAATCTCGCCCGCCGTGCAGTCTCAGGAGGACAACGTGGAAGTTAAGGGGCTGCCATTTGTTAAACGCGATCTGAATTGGGTAAGGATCGCTCAACGGTTTCCGGTTCGTATTGTGATTAAGAATCCGGACCCGAACATTTTTCGGATGGGTACAACAGCCGTTACTACGATTAAAGGGTTCACGGAGACGGAGAAAAGGTGACTGGCTCCGTAGGAGCTACATCTTTATAGATAGACGGATAAAATACGCGATCAGCTCCGTTAGGAGCTGATATAGAAACGTCATGTTCGGGGAGCTAATTCACCGTCGAACCCCAGATGCCGCTCCTAACGGAGCTAACTGTATTTTTTACGATCTTTTCTATAAAGATTTCGCTCCTACGGAGCTAGGGTTTGCAAATGTTTCCAAACTTTAGATCAAGGCAGGAAAAGCCTGAAACTCCTTATTTCGAACCACACTGATGTCACAGGGAATCGCGGACTACCGAGCTAATGTCGATCGCCAGAACCCAGGCCTGTTCGGTATCCTTTGGAGCGAGCTTAAGCCATATCCCGGACGCGATTTGGCAGCGCTTCGGATGGCGATCGTCTGTACAACGGTCGTTCTGATATCGAACACCTTCAGACTGCCGCTACAAGACGTTTTGCCCTTCCTTGTGTTGTTCACTTCGAAAGAAGAGAAGATCACAACCACTATCACTGCGATCTTGGCGTTATTCGCGAGAACCATCTCGGTGGGTGCGGCCCTCTTGGTTTTCAAATGTACCGGAAATCGCCCAGAATTCAGGATTCCTGGAATGGCGGTGGAAATCTTTGTCGGGATGTACCTGTTTCGCGTTCTAGCCGTCGGACCTGTGGGATTCATTCTGGCGTTTATCGTCTCTGTATCCCAGAGCATCGTCGATTTGTATCCGACTCCCGAGGATGCAGTGCACGAGTTCCTTTGGGTCTGGGTTGCCGTGGCGCTTGGAGCCGGTCTTGGCTGGCTTGCGAATCTGGTGTTGTTTCCCGTGCCGGCCCGCCGCGTTTTACAGAGAGAGTTTGTTGATGGGTGGCACAAAGTCGGCAACTCACTGACGGGGTTAGTCGATGGCTCGCCGGCGACGGCCCGGTGCTCTTTGCGGCCGCTAGTAAAGCGGGGGCCGGTGCGCCTGCTAAAACTGCTTAAGCTCTCTCTACTTGAAGCTCATGATTTACGACCGAAGCAAGCGGAACTGACACGTCAGGTTCTGGCGCTCGATAAAACTGCCCGGCTGCTGTTTTCCTATTCAGCTTGGCGATCGCGGTCGGCGCATGAATCGGTTTCTTCTGCAGACAAAGCGATCCTCGACCGTTTGAAGGAAAAAGCTGCGTATTTCGAGCGTGAACTGCTTGACGGTTTTGTACCCTCCAATGAGAACCAACAAGAAGCGAGTCCCGCGGCCGCTGGAAGCGGGAGCGCGCGAGAACCAGCCGAAGACTCAGCCGCGCTTCAGGTGCTCGAAGCCCGAACGAACGCTTTCGGACCACCGAAAGAGATCGATCCAATCCGGGACCGATTTATCGGCATCATTCTTGGCATCTTTATCATCAGCATTGTTTTCGCCCTCGTATGGCCGGAAGACGCGCGATCGTTTTTCCGCCAGAAACTAGCCGAGTGTCTCCGATCAATCGCCCGTCTTCTAAGTCTAGACGGTTCCCCGGATTCAAAGTCGCAACGCCCAAAGCTGGAGCTAGAAATCGCGTCGCATCTTGGTGAAGCCAATGCCTACGAGGAACAAGCCAGCTTCGAAGCGCTCCTTTACAGAAAGAAAGAAAGGAATGGGGTGGATCTGAAGGAGATGACTTCTGTGACCGAAGAGGTTTATGCAGCATCCCTCCCCTGGATTCGCGAACAGGCTGAGCCTGTTTCAGCCGCGTTGGTAGAACCAGCCAACCGCACGCAGGAAATAGTGAAGCCATTGACCGATGCATTGGAAGCAAGTGCCGCCACAATCGAAGGATCGTTGGGCCCGCAGACCTCTGGAGATGCGCTAACGCTAGATGAATCCTTCTCGGAAAGGGATGTGGTTCGCGATGCCAGCCGGCGTTGGCACAGCTTCGAACAACTGGCGGTTGCAGTGAGAGAGCTCCGAGACTTTGCCCCGAAGGGACTTAAGGACTGAGCCGACTCCGCAAGGCTTACGTCGCGATTGCGAGCTGGTAGGGCGAAGATCTCGGCGCGCCCAGGACGACGTTTCTTACCTGGCTATCCCGCGCCGGATTTGAGCCGTGTCATGACGACCCTTCCTCACGCAGGCTCCCCCGAGTTGAGAGCGTGCGGTTCGTACAAATTCTTCGACCATTATGAGTCTTGGGATCGCGGCTCAAAACCGGCGCGGGCACATTACGGATGAAACCTAATCCTGGGCGCGCCGAGTTTTTCGCCCTACCGGCTCGCGATCGCGACGTAGGCCCTGCGGAGTCGGGCTGAGTCCTTTAATCCCTTCGGGATAATTCCTCATGTCTGCCTCCGGGTATTACAAAAAAGAGAGCGGAAAACTGCGCCGTATGAATTGTCGTACCGGAGTTCGCGCAGTTGATTCCTTCATAAGTACCTTGTTATCAGCATATTGCCGCGTTTCAAACGGTTGGCACGCAACCTGATCTAGGGAGCTGTAATTACCGAGCTAACCCTTTAACCAAGACAAGCAATGTACTTAATTTTTCCCGATTCCATGGTCATCCCGGAAGTCGCGAGTCGCCGAGAAGATAATCATTTTGAGGATTGGCTTACAGCAACTCTGATTGAAAACACAAATCAGCAGCAGAAGGACAATCCCGAATCCAGCTTACGTGGGATTACCGATCTCTGGATGTTAGAGATCGCGGAAAGAAAGGGCAAAACCTGGATGGGAACGTTCCAGGTTAAATTTGAAACTGCAGACCAGGGAACAATAAGCAACGACAGTTCGTCGGATCAACCGACTGGCGTACTCTCTTTTTCGATTAACACTGATACAGGTGAAATGAAGTTCGCATGAGAGACGTCCCCAGAAACCCGCTAAGCATTAACTTTCGACAGACTCAAGTCAGGAGCGCGTAGAAGGAGCCTGCCCTGAGCAAGCATTAAGCGCGTCGAAGGAGCCTGCCCTGAGCAAGCATTAAGCGCGTCGAAGGGTTGATTTAGTCTTCCTCGTACTAGCGTACTCATCGTCTAGTCCTTTTCCGTCTAGAATTTTCTGCGTATATTTTGCAATCCTTGACTCCCGAGTTTTGGATTGTTTGGGTGCAGAAAAATAAAGGATGTATCCTCTTTGCCTGCCCGGAGTCAGTGACTCAAAGGCAGTTTTCAACGCCGGCAGTTCACGTAATTTATTTTGTAATTCTTCCGGCATCGTGAATTCAGAAGCCTTTTTATAATTCACTTCCAGACCGGCTTTTTCCACTTCAACGGCTTCCTTAATATAGACTTTCACGATCGGGGCCATCTCAACTATTTGTCGAAGACTGGTGAACCGAATCTGGCGAGCTGCCTGCACGTTCACGGTCTGTTGGATCAGAATACGATTGGTATCTTTTAACAGAGCGCCTTTGCAAAACAGAAGCGCACAGTATTCCTTAAATCCCTGTATTATAACCACGTTGCTGTTCTGAAACGTGTAACAAGGTTTTCCCCACTTCGATTCCTCGGTCAGCCCACATTCGAGAATGATTCGTCTCAACTTCTCCGATTCTTCCTGCCACTTCTCGGCCTTTCGTAAATGTTCATCAACCTGGGGGTTCAATCTAGTCGGTGCCATGGCATGTTATTTTAATTTGCTTACAACGGCTTGCAATTGGGGTGATTGGTGACCAGTTGTGATGGAAACTCTCGCAGCTTCCGTTGCTGACCATGAACTGGCCTAAGAGAACAGTCCAGGGCTTTAGCCCTCGGAAAACGCCCCCAGCAAATCGCCCGGAAAGGGTGACCGATTTTTGGGCCCCTGGCCACGGCAAGCCCGTCCGAAGGGTTTATCGGCAATGAATGATGGATGAAGTGTGAAATGAATGACCACCCAGCCACCATCAAATAAGAGTCAGCCCACTACAGCGGCTGCTACCGAGGAATTTTCCAACGGCGACCAAGACGTCATCCACCGGTTGATCCTTGCTCGCCGGGATATCCGCCATTTTCGTCCGGAACCGATCAGTGAAAATGCGCTGTTTCGTATCCTGGGAGCAGCTCATGCCGCACCGTCAGTCGGCCTGATGCAGCCTTGGAATTTTATTCTGATCGACTCGCTGGAGATTCGTCACCAAATCAAGAGCAGTTTCGCAGCCGTAAACGCGCGTGAACAAAGCAAGCTCGAGGGGGACCCGCGCAACGACCTATACGGATCCCTGAAGTTGGAAGGCATTTTAGAAGCGCCGCTGAACATCGCGGTCACCTGCGATCATTCCCGGGGTGGATCGTTTGTTCTAGGGCGCTCCCCGATGCCGCGCACGGCTGCCTACAGCGTTTGTCTGGCGATCGAAAATCTATGGTTGGCCGCTCGGGTCGAGGGAGTCGGCGTTGGCTGGGTTAGCATTTTGGATCCTGAAGCAGTCACCAGAATTCTCGGCCTGCCTCCCGAGGTAGAACTAATTGCTTATCTCTGCATCGGCTATCCAATCGAATTTCGTCCCAAACCATTGCTCGAAGAAGTCGGCTGGCGGAATCGGGAGCAATTGCAGCCATTCGTCTTTGCGAACCGGTGGGGTAATGCCAGGAAGCTAGAAGATAGGCGAGCTCCTTTACTAAAAGAGCCGCTACCGGAACCGGACACAGCGATCACCGAAGCTGCTCGGATGAAGATCGCTCGAAAAACTAAACCAATAGGATCCCTTGGGGTCCTGGAGAACGTGGCCATACGTTTAGCCACCCTGCAGCAGACTTTGGAACCTAGGCTCAGTCGGAAACGCATCTGCGTGTATGCAGGCACCCATGGGATCACAGCTGAGGGTGTGAGTGCTTATCCGGGTGCGGTGACAGGTCAGATGGTGTTGAATTTCCTGCAGGGAGGCGCCGCCATCAATGTCCTCGCTCGTCATGCAGGTGTCGATCTTCACATCATTGATACCGGAGTCGATGCGGTTTGGCCGGAGGAAATTGCTAACACCCCGAACTTCTTCGTCCGGTCGATCCGGCGGGGCACGCGAAACTTTTTGAACGAACCGGCGATGTCGCCGGAGGAATGCGAGCGAGCGATCGGGATTGGACGCGAACAGGTTCAGACAGCGCAGACGGATGGAGTAGACGTGCTCGGAATCGGCGAGATGGGGATCGGTAATACCACGGCTGCCTCCTGCTTGCTCGCCGTCCTTTGTGGCATTAGTCCTGCGGAAGCGGTAGGGCGCGGGACCGGAGTTAGCGACGCGGTTCTGGGTCGCAAAATTGAAGTCGTCAGCCGAGCCATTGAACGCCATTCAGCAGCGATGTCTGGCGAGCTGGGACTGTATTGGCTTCAGGTCGTCGGCGGGTTCGAGATTGTGGCCATGACCGGGACTATCCTGGCAGCAGCAGAAATTAATCTGCCGCTGGTAGTCGATGGGTTCATTGCGACCGCTGCGGCCGCAGCTGCTTTTCAAATCAACCCCAGCTCTCGCCAAGTCTGTTTTTTTAGCCATCGCTCGGACGAACAGGCGCATGGCAAAGCTCTGCGTGCGCTCGGGGTTGAGCCATTGCTTGACCTCAGAATGCGGCTTGGTGAAGGAACCGGCGCTGCGCTGGCCATGCCCGTCCTGGAAGCGGCGGCAAAAGTGCTTTGTGAGATGGCAACGTTTGATACCGCTAATGTCTCCGGTGCAGTTTCCGAACCGGGACAGCGGACGAGTGGGAGTTCGTCCCTACCGACTCTCCCATGAATGAGGCTGGTAAGGCTGGTCTGATTGGAGTGGCGCGTCGCCAGTTAAATATCTTTCTAGCGGCGGTAATGTTCCTCACTCGTTTGCCGGTCGGCCGGTTCCACGAATTCCGGGAAGCGGAAGTCGCCTCTTCGACTATTTATTTCCCGGTTGTTGGCGCGTTGATAGGGCTCGCCGGGGGACTGGCTTTGCTAAGCTCGGCTGCTTTACCCTCACTTGTGGCGGTCCTGATTTCGATGCTAGTTACCCTTTGCCTCACCGGTGGTTTGCATGAGGATGGACTGGCAGACTCTGCCGATGGGCTGATTGGCGGCCAAGATCCACAACGCCGGCTCGAAATTATGAAGGATAGCCGGATCGGGGCTTATGGTGCGCTAGCGTTGTGGTTTTCTCTCACCGCGAAACTAATCTTAGTCCAGTCGTTGTTAGCGGTTAACTTAGCTACTGCGATTAGCGCTGGCGTGATTGCTCATTGCTTAGGGCGCGCCGCGACGGTTGCCTTACTGACCTGTCTCCCGTACGCGCGGATAGAGTACTCCAAGTCCAGCAATTTCGGAAACAAAGTAACGTTCCGGCAACTCGCTCCGGTTCTTATCTTCGCGATTGGCGTTTCGCTTTTGTTGCTAGGTCTCCAGGGAGTTTTCTGCCTCACGGCTGCCATTGCCGTCACCTTTGTTTGTGGCCTCTACTTCAAAGACAAGATCGGGGGAATCACGGGAGACTGTCTTGGTGCCGCCAATCAGCTGGTCGAGCTGAGCGCCTATCTTTCTCTCCTGACCCTACAACCCGCTAAAGCGTGAACGGATCCATTCATTTTGTTTTAGGTGGTAGCCGCAGCGGTAAAAGTCGCCGAGCCGAATCATTGGCAAAAGCCTCCGGTCAATCCGTTGCTTACATCGCGACCTACGTAGCAGACCCGGCGGACGAGGAGATGCGCCAGCGGGTCCAACGCCATCAACAGCAGCGAGCTGCTGATTGGATAACCATTGAGAACCGGTTCGATCTTGGCAACCTCATAAGAGAGAACAAGAACGTTCTGTTTCTACTTGATTGCCTCACTCTCTGGCTCTCGTTCAATCTCACAAAGGGACGTTCTTCCGAAAAGATTTTGAAAGAACTGGAGGAGACCCTGCTCTTGATTCGCGAGCTGGAGCGATCTTTCATCATTGTTAGTAATGAAGTGGGATCGGGAATTGTCCCGCTAGGAGCCGAGACCCGCGCGTTCCGCGACCTTTGTGGGTCGGCAAATCAGTTAGTGGCGGCCGAAGCTACCACTGTTGAGTTAATGGTTGCCGGGCTGCCGTTGGTATTGAAAGGGGGCGTCTAAACGATGTCGCAAGCATTTCATGGTGGTGGCGTTCGGCAAGCCGCCAAGCGGTTCGGGCTCCCTTTAGAATCCATTGTCGATTTCAGCTCCGCAGATTTGCGCCCGAAATCGTGCTTCTACGGAGCGCTTTTTGGTCCAGAGAACCTCTAAACTCTGGACCTTTCGCAAAGGATCTATAGATAACGGACAATGAGTGAGGAATTTGCCAGTAGTTCAGCCGCTTCCGATCTTGGCTCCTTCTGCGGAATCGGCGTCGGACCTGGGATGCCTGGCCTGATACCGGTAGCAGCCTGGCAGTTTGTTCAGGACGCCGACATTATTTTGCTGCCACGAGCCAAATCGGCCAAACGATCGATTGCACGTAATTGTCTACCAGCCCACCAGATTCCAGAAGATCGGTTTCGCGATTTTGAATTTGCGATGGGATCTGATCGTACTTTGCTAGCGGAACATTATTCACGTCAAGCGGACGAGATCGGCCAGAACGTATGCGCTGGTAAGAGGGTGGCCTATCTTACAATTGGTGATCCCCTTACTTATTCGACTTACATTTATATTCTTCGTGCTCTGCAGGAACGTTTTCCGGAGATACCCTGCCGCACCTATCCAGGCGTGACCAGTTACTCCGCGCTAGCGGCTGCGACCGGCTTTGCGCTGGGCGAAGGTAAAGAACGTGTATTGATTTCGCCGTGCCCCGATGCTCGGCTGGAACTACGCCGGCTCATTGAGGCGCACGATGTTGTGGTCCTGCTGAAGATTGGTGAGCGGTTGCCAATGGTGCTCCGGCTCTTATCGGAAATGGAAATCGATGATCATTGTGTTTTCGGCGCACAGGTTGGTATGGAGAACGAAATTCTTAGATTCGGAACATCGGAAATGAACGCTGCGGACGCCAGCGGCTATCTTTCTACCATGTTGATTCGAAGAAAACCGATCGAGTCCCGGCACATGGTCACAGCGACCGCAGATATCCAAGAGATTGGGGAATTGGAACTTACCTAACAAGAACGCCAGAATAATCCCCAACGTGTCGACGAAATCCGTCCCCCAGAAATCGGACATGATTACGCCGTAGCATCTTTTGGCAATAGCCAGTACTTCGACGAATCGCTTGTTAGCACCGATCATAGCGGCGCTAATCCAAGCTAGAAATCAGACGACTGCACGACGCGAAGGGCTGGGGTGCCTCGGATGCGTCTCTGCAGCTGCGGAGATGAAACCTACCGCAACAGCCAGCCAATGCAGAGCCAAAAGACCAACAAACGCGGCGGCATTGATCGCAAGAACTCTAATCACAATATCGGCGGTCGAGTCCTGCAGCCCTCCAAGAACGAAAAGCTCTACCAGATAAAGGCTTACTTGAAAGACGGTAAAAGCGGCGATGAATGCGGCTATCAATCCGAAGAGATAGCGGGTTTTGCTGCGGCGATACATCCATCGAGAAGATAGGGTGGCGAGTATGGTGGTGCCGCCTAGGGCCAAGCCCCAGCTAACCGAGTTAATATTCCAGGAATATTGGAGGAGGGTGTAGCCCACGACCTGATTGACCAGCCAGACTGCTCCGCACAAGATTAACCCATCCCGTCTACTAAGCGCGACTGCAGCCAGCGCTCCAAATGCTGCCAGCGGCGTTGCACAGGCAAAGCCCAAACTAAACACGAGGCTCGAAAGGGGTAAGAGGATGAGCCAGATAAACTCGCGGGGGGAACTAAACGACCGGATGTCATTTACGTCGTTCCCACGCAGTGCAGCGGGAGTATCCTTTAATTTGAGCAGATTCATGATCATCGATTTTTCTGAAGGGTCGATTTTGGAAGAGTTGTGAAGGTCGTTTAGACGTGCTGAAATCTGTGCCCGGAGCGGTCGAACGGATCGGGCTGCGAAAACCCGAGGCATTGTTTCCGGATCTTATCCCAAAGCGCTAAGCGTGACCAGTCCGGCTCCTGGGCGATCTGCATGTCCGGCGTTAAGAAGGGATTGGGAAGAAAAACGGTGAGTTGCTGTTCGTTCTTACCGTTGTAAAGACGAAGTCCCCAGCAGTTTGGCGTTCCGCTCTCGTTTAGCTGGCGATAAAGTTCCGCTCTGGAAGTGCGCCGATGGGCCTTTAACGCGGGGTCCGTAGGCCGCTCCTTGGAACCGTTGTTCTCTCCGATGCAAATATGAAAATGCCAAACGCCGAAATCGACTGTGAGATAGCCATCTTGCAAGGTCACGCTCTCCGGTTTGCTGGGCGCCTCGATCTCCCAGGCTGCGCCTTGAATTAAAATGCCAAAGCCAATCTCCTGCCAATGGTTCTCAAACAGGTCCTTTAGCAACTCGAATAGCAGTGTCTCCGACGGATCAAGATCGAATATTTCCAAGCTGCCATTCCCCGGTTCGAAAACCGTCCTCGATTTTACGGTTTGCGCATTTTCCGAGGTTGTTTGCATGGATTTTGAGTCGTTAAAACCGGACTTCAGCTCCACCGAAGACCGCAGTTCCCAGAGCCGGGAATCCAATCGCGGTATAGTAATGTTGGTCGGATAAATTCTCCACTCGGAAAGTGAAAGCGATGTGGTCGTTCAATTCCCATCGAGCGTAAGTGCGCAAGACCCAATAGTCGTTGAGTCTCACATATTTGGCCGGAGAAAAAGAGAAATCTGCAGCTAC
>JAFAHI010000253.1 GCA_019237325.1 Verrucomicrobiota bacterium
CATGCTGCTTTTGTATGGCTTGCCGAGCCACTGCTATGTTGCGAGACATCCCTAAGCCTAATATTGCATGGCGCAATAAAAAATCGCTGAAAATATTGCAGGGTGCAATATTGAGCCCGAATATTGCGCTGTGCAATAAAAACCCGAGAAAAATATTGCACTGTGCAATATTCAAGTTAATGCGGGTGGATATACCCGACATGCGCAAACGATGTGGATTATGTTGCTATGTCGCATAGCATCCCTAACCCTAATATTGCACAGCGCAATAAAAATTCGCCGACGTGTTGCCTCAGTTAAAAATCGTACCCGGCAAAACCGTTGCCTCAAAATAATTCGTACCGGAACGAATTCTAATTTGGGGTACCTGCTGTTGTTCGCATGTAGATGCCACGTTGTACACGTTTGATCTTTCCTTGCTTGGCCAAAGCAGCCAGACAACTGTTTAGTCTAAGTTCTTGACTGAGTTCTTGAAGATCTCTCCAGGTAACTGGTGTTCCAGGCTCCAGGCTCAGAAATTTGTTTTCTACCTTGGTTTTCAGTGGGGTCTGTTCAGGCTCGTGGTGGTCCAGCTTTTGAAATACGCCCCAGCTTGTGGTTTGAAGCAAACCTCGGCCAACAAATCGATGGAGTTGCTGTGTAATCCGCAACGAATCGCCCAGATGAGCAAGGTCTCGCGCCCGCACCAATGTTCCTGTTGGCATTTCAAGCAAGATGGCTTTCACCTGGTCTCCTAACGTATTCTTCAACGATTCCTCAGGCTTAGCCCGGGTCTGGTTGCGTTGGACAAATTCATTGGTGGCATTGCGTTGCATCGTAGCTATTAGCAGAACAGGATCTGGTGCATCTTCGGCGCATTGTCTCAACTGGAATTTTTGTTTTTCCAACGATTCGAACAAGAGCATCATGTCCAGCTGATGCCGTTGTTCCTGCAGGGTTTTCTTAATGTCGTCGCTAATCTGTGGGTTTTCCAGAACTCGCTGGAATGGTGTTTTAGCAACATCGTATTTCCTGTAGAGCTTTGATCCTTCGCGCTTCTTAACCAAAACCTTTTGACACGGCTGAAAGAAGTTGAAGTACAGGGCTAAAGTTGCGTAGAGCTCGGTGAGCGCGACATATGCGGCAGCATCACTATATCGCTCGCGACCGACATTCCTGCGCACTACTGAACCGTTCTTTTCTTCAATCCAGGCTTGATCGTTTTTCTTATAGCTCCTAGAGCGCGTGTATGTAATCTTGCGCTCTTCCGCCCATGCGATCAGAGCTTCATTGAGAAACTCTGTTCCGTTATCAAAATCGAGTCCTAGTATCGAAAATGGGACGTACTGCTTGCTTTCTTCCAGTGCCCGAATGACTTCGACTGCGGTCTTAGCACGAAGTGCGATGGGCACAGTCCAGCATGTCGCGATATCAGTCATATTCAATGTGTCCAGAAATGGGCCGTTTGGATTGCTGCTGGAATGGCTCACTGTATCGATTTCAAAAAACCCGGGAACGACATCATTCCAGTCGGCAAATGTTCTCACTGGCACCTTATTCTTGACTAAAGCTGCTCGTTTTGTATGGCTCAGGCTGCGGCCGCACTTCTGCCTTTCGGGCTTTAGGACGCGATCGACGGTCGCTGCACTGACTCTGAAAAGCTGCTGTTTGGCTTCGGATGTCAGTCTTAAGTGACCGTGAGATTCCAGATTTTGACAAATATCTGGAATAAAAGGAACCAGACGCTTGCCACAAATTCGATTGGCGACGTTCCAAATCAACGTGAGCGCCTTCACAGCTTCTTGATTTAATGATGTTCGCATGCGCTGTTTGCGCGTTCCTTCCCTTCGTTTTTTGTTCAACAGCGCTATCGCATGTTTCCGACTGTATCCAGTTGTCTCAATCAATTGGTCGATTAGGGCCGTCTTATGCTTGCCGCTTGCTGTGCTGTATTCACTCTTCAACAGAGCCAGTAGTTCTAATCGGGTTTGCTTGCTCACCTTGTGCCTCATCCTTTCCCCTCATCCCGGTTGTTGAGGGGTACGATTTTAGGTGAGGCAACGGTTTAGGCCGGTACGAAATTTGGTGAGGCAATGCG
>JAFAHI010000256.1 GCA_019237325.1 Verrucomicrobiota bacterium
GTCGCGCGAGAGCCCACAGGTGCCGATGACGTGCCCGTTGGGGTCTCGCAGCGGCAACTTTGACGTAGAAACCCACGTCTCATGCCCATCGGGCCACGTCTCCTTTTCCTCCATATTCACCAGAGGCTGTCCCGTACGCAGAATCTCCTGTTCATCGCGGAGCGCAGCCCGGGCATGCTCGCGAGCGAATAAATCGGCGTCTGTCTTGCCGAGCACGTCTGCCGGATCTTCAAAGCCAAACAAGGTTGCCGTGGCCCGATTTACTGCGATAAACCGGCTCTCTCTGTCCTTAAAGTCGATGTGATCCGGTAGAGTATCCATTAGCGTCTTCAGGAGAAAACGCTCTCGTGCTAGGGCATTCTCCATCTGAGAGCGCTCACTCACATCCCAGGAAACGCCGGTCACCAGCACTGGCTTTCCCTGATTGTTACAAACGACTTTTGATCTCGTCCTAAGAGTATGAACACTGCCATCTGTTGGCCAGACCACGCGGAACTCTCCTTCATACTCCGCACGCCTTTCAACGGCCTGCGCAAATTCTCCGGCTACCTGCTGCCGGTTCTCAGCATGAATCATGTCCAGGAACTGGTCGTAGCGCCCGCCGAAGCTTGAGGGTGCCAGACCAAAGAGTGCGTGCATCCGCTCGTCCCAATGCATGGAGCGATCGGCCAGACGCCAATCCCAGGTACCCATGCGTGCCGAGCCAAGTGCTAGATAAAGCTGATCCTCATTCCGGCGCGAAAGTTCCTCATTCCCAATCCCCGAGTGTTGACTGGTCGCATCGGCCGGCTGCAGCGGCTCGTTCATCTTTCCCGGATTCTATCCCGTAATGAATGAATTGCCAATCACCGCCGGTTTTCCCTGGGCAAGGAAGGAGCGGTTTCTAGTAGACCTACTCTGCAAATGTTCATGGCTGGGATGAGGCGCTTCATTCGGGTTCCGCCACGACCGATCAAAGAAACCTGTTCGGATAGATTATTTCGAATTCTGTATCTGTTCTCGTCGATCTCGATAGTTACGTTTGTTTTACGGTCGAAAGCAATTTTTCGTCTGGTCCTTTCAAAGACCGGCGGACCAATTTGATAACTAGAATCCGGAGGCCGGAATGCCGACCACGATCATACCATTTACACCAGCGACAACTCTGTTCGAACCAACGAGAAAGCGGGAATCGGCTTTAACAATCCGACGGACAAAACGCAGCATCGTCGGTTCGCTTAATGAACCTGAAACTCGGCTTTGGAGGGTGTCTGCGCAAGCTTCTCGTCGGGAGGCGGTCATAGAGTTGCTCGTTCTCGTTGTTCCCATACTCATTACGCTGGCACTGCTGGTCGATTGTTTTGTTGAGCTAGCGTATGAGCTCTAGGCGGAAGCGATCGGGCGTAACTCATTTGGTGAACATTTGAAGTAGTGAGTTCTAATAGACCCGAACAGTGATCAAGGACGCGGCTCGTAGTATATTTGTGTGCATCCCAGAGCGATGAACAGGCTCCGTTCAATAAACGCGCGGCATCGTCAAGTCCCAGAACGGATCCTTAACTGCATCAAAGCATTGATGAAGCCAGAGTCCACAAGCACGTTGAGTCATTCTGCAAAATCGGACCACGCTGCGATGAGCGTCCCTCTTCAATTCACAGCACGCTGGCTTACCTGAAAGAAGCGCTGGGTGAGTACGGATACCACGTGCTGGAGGAGCCATCCGATTCCGAATATCAGACAAATGTGATCGCCGAGCTTCCCGGAAAAACGTTTGAGAATTGCGTTTTTGAAATCGGTGCGCACTATGACACAAAGCCGAATACCCCAGGAGCCGATGACAACGCGAGTGGACTGGCCGGTCTCTTGGAGATTGCGCGGGTTATGGCTGGCATCAAATGTCGCAGAACCGTTCGATTCTGTTTTTTTGCAATGGAAGAGACAACTCGAGGCGGAAGTCGAAGTCACGTGGCGCGAATAATCTCCCGTAGCAATGAACGTCTTGCCGGCATCCTTGTATTCGAAATGATCGGGTATCGCACGTATGAGTCGAATTCTCAGCGTACACCCGCCCGGATCCCGCTGATACTTTGGCCACCGCGCACAGGCGACTTCATTACGGTGGTCTCTGACTTCCGATCAAGTTCCATTGCTGCTCGCTTCCAGAAAGCCGCGAGAAAATATGTTCCGACGCTTCGGGTCTTTTTGGTGAACAGAATTGGAAGATTTTTAAAAGACGGTATTCGAAGCGACCACAGCATGTACTGGGAAGCGGGGAGAAAGGGAGTGATGATCACTGATACCGCAAATTTTAGAAATCCGAATTACCATCTCCCGTCCGACATCCCCGATACCTTAGATTATAACTTCGTTGTTCAAGTCGCACGGGCGGCTGCGGCGACCGCCGTCGAATGGGCCGATATTGTTGAATAACACGAGTTGCAACGTTGGTGATCACCCCATGTGCCACACCTCTCTAGAAGCTGTTGTGATTTACTGATCTGCTTCCAACCACAGAGCTTTTAGGAGTTGAGCTCTTTGTGTTGGCTTCCCGGATAGCAAAAGCGGGATTAAACTAAGCCTCAACTTCTAGCCGCTCTACGCTGACCCATCGCCCTTCTGCGCTCATCCAAGCATTAGAGGACTCTAGCCAATGCTGCACATTGGGGCCATGCGAGGGCCGAAATAGTAAGCGAGGGCTGCCGTTATAATCGGCAAAAATTAGGACAGTCATTTCTCTTTCTAGTTGGCCATAAGTCGAACCGTTTACTTGTTATGGTCAACGCGGGTTCAGACCAAGCTGCTTTGCGGCGACTTGCTCGTGGGAACTGCCGTCGCGACTCGAGTCGAACTGGAGATGGTTTCCGGTTAGATCGAAACGGGGCCACAGAAAGCTGATTAGCGATATTGCTAAGATAACGCTGGCAAATGCTATTGTGCGCTCTTCGGTCGGTCTTGGCGATCGTATCGTGTTTCCGCTCATGGCAGTATGCTGATACATATTCTGTGCCAAGTTCTACGATTCGTCACATCCGCCAGTCTTTGAAGGAGTTACGGGTGGAAGAAGATGAAGCAGACTTATGGACGAGACTTCGTCTCTACAGGAAATTCGTCCTTTATTCGTTCCGCATCTCTTCAGACCCGCACGATTTGCCGCAGAGATACAGGACGAGATCGAAAGTTCGGACCTTACAAAGCGTAATCGCCCCGGTATCGGTCAATCCGCAGCTGTCGGATTAGTTTTGCGCACTCCTCCAAATCGTCTGCGATTATATGGTAGCGTCCGACGACATCCAACATCCGCAACGGTTCCGTCACTTTATGCACATTTAAGATTCCGCCCTGGCGGATGTCGTGGACCACTTCGTCCATGGCGTGCACCGCACCGCGCAGCGTTGGAAAGTCACGCCGGCAATCGCCCTGGCGAAAGCATTCAGAAAAAGTGTCTAGGATCTGGTGAAACTCGATCTCCAGACGCTCGAGCATGGGCTTCAGGAGTGGTTCGGCGGCTGGTGGCAGGCTCTTTCGATAAGAAACCAGATGTCCAACCCGAGGTACCGTCGCTTGCAGCTGGCGTACCAAAGCGCTGAGACTAGCCTTCTCTTTCTCAGAATAGCCGTGCATCCGTATCCGCTGAATGAATTGTTGAGCTTCCACAGACCGAATAGCTAACTGAGCCCTAATTTTTTCCTGATGCGGATCTTCCCGCAGCATTGCCCTGATGCCGGCGAAAAGATCCAGCAGGCTGTCTCGGAGCAATCTTTGGGGCAAAACCGGCCAGATCAATCTACTTACCAAAGCGCCGATAAATATACCTGCTATCAAACCGAGGAACGAGTCGATGATGTTCTGTGAGGCGACGGGTTGTTGCGGATTTAGTCCCACAAAGACGCTCACGAATAAGTAAACGAACAGCATCCAGAAAGTGACCCCAGCGGTCCGGGCGGTCAGGAACCCCAGGCCGAAGAGAATAGCAAACAGCGTCAGATTCATAACCGGATAATTCGCTAGAAACGGCGTGGTCAGTAAGAGCGCGATGATGCATCCGGTGAGAATCAAGGCCCCGACAAAAGCCTTTTGAAAAATTCCCCTGTCTCCAGTGCCACCCGCGCGCATAAAAGGTCGCGTTAATACGGTCTGGAGCCAGGCCATCAGCGGAAGCGCGGTCGCCCCGGGGGGATGAATCCATTTGACCAGCGTTATCGTGATAACCCCGACCAGACCGCTTTTGATACCAACCTTTACCCAGAACCAATCGATGCTAGGCAGCAGGTCCCAATTGGGTTTGGCTTCTGGTAACGGCTGGCCAAAGCGCGGGAGCCCTTGGGTCACATTCCGGATGTTGATGAGTTCATCCCGCAGTGAGCGTATCGCGGCGAAATGGGTCCCAAAGATGATGGCCGTGTCGGTCGATTGCGTAGCGAAGAAACGCTGGTCACGAAGTTCTTCGATCTTTTTTATGAAGACCCCGAAGGCAACCTGCAAAGAACTGGGTGGCAGTGTTTCGTCAGGGCGACACGATGCTGACAAGACATTAACCTCCTCCGTAATAGCCTGCTTTATTAACTCTATTTCTGCCTGCAGACGTTCAACAATAGTGGCATCAACCCGGTGCCAACGACCCAGTATCAGGACGCCGTCAAAAAGACTAATGAGTGACGACAGGTAAGCATTGTAATTGGAGAGCCGAGCGGCGAAAAAGGTGCTCTCCATAGCACCCGCTTGCAGCAGATTCCTCAATAGCGACAGTCGAGGCGGAATGGTGCGCCGGATCTCTTCCAGTTTGCTGGGGGGTTCAGTCCCCTGTGCGTAGGCTTCGGTTTGAATGGATATCAGTTGGCCAATCGTTTCGAGGCTCTCGCGGCTGGCTGCCACAAATTCTTCGCGGGCGGAACGAGGCCATAAGATCGTCGATACGAGAAGAGCGACCGTTGATCCGAGCAGGATCTCCTCCGTCCGGTCTATGCCAACCTGCCAAGCCTGATCAGGAGTAGCGATTCCGTTGGTAACGATACTGAGCGTGGTTAGCCCGAGCAAATAGTAGGCATACGGCACCTGGCGCGCCCCGAACTGGCCGTACTTATAGGCTGTGATCCCCAGTATCAAAAAGAACACCGGCAGAAAGATCGCGGGGCTGGAGGTGTAATCGCCAACCAGCCAGACACCAACGAGTGCGCCGGCGATGGTTCCGACCGTCCGCAGAATCGCTTTAACCGCAATCGAACCCGTATACTGAGACGTCATCATGACCAGGACGGTCAAGATGGCCCAATTATCGTGGGGCAAGGGCAGAACTTGGGTTAAATACAAGGCCAGAGTGCCGGCCAAGGCCATTTTTATCCCGTGCCTCACGCGCAAGTCGCGAAACAGTCCGACAATCGGCCAATGCCACTTTCGCTCCTGCCAGAGGATAGGGTTCTCAATGGCCGTACTCATTATTCCGCGATTGGTAGTTTTAAGATATTACCGCAGTTCTAAGAGGGTCGGAGAGTTAAGGCTAGAAGCATTTACGGGGGAGGCTTCCCGGGCGGAAGGAAGACATATGCAATCTTGCGCGTAACTGCCAACCGCAAACGGCAAACCGCTAACTGTTTTTAGGTGGAATTCTCTGAAGCTTGACCATGAGCCGGTTCTTTCCTGTCTATGTAAGGGGCCATGCGTTGTTGGTGGAGCTTGTCCCGGTCGGGACCGGTTTTTTATTCATCTGGAACCATGCCAATAACGAGTTATTCATGCTGTGCATGTGCTTGGCGCTTGGCATCCAGAACGACGCCCTCTGGAAGACCAACCTAGCGGGCGTCCATTCCACTTATATTACCGGAATGGTAACGACCCCATTGCTCGGGATCCTGATATGCGCGGAAATGAAAGCGACATGGACTCGAACGTAAAAGATAACCATTCGCTAGGAGCGGTTCGTGGGCCGGGACAATCGCTCCCCCTGGCAGCGACGCTCGACTTCATTCTACAAGCCGGTAAGCTTCTTTTTGCGAACGGACAAACGACAGAGAAAATCGTGGTCGCTCTCACGGAATTGGCTACTGCCAGCGGTTTCAAAGCCACCCTGTTTGTCGAGTGGGGAGCACTCAGAGTCCATCTTCAGGACGGATTCGGCTCGCATTCGGAAACGATCTCCGTCGAACCGGCCGGCGTAGACATGACCAAGGTCAGGACCACGATGGAGTTGATCCAGCAGGTAGGTGAGGCGACGAAGGATCTCGCCGCCGCGCGATCTGCTCTACAAAGAATCTCTGCATGTCCGCCGGTCTCATTGATGCGTTTTGCCTTACTAGCTGCGGCTGGAGCCGCGGCTCTCGGAGTAATCTTTGGTGTAGATCATCCAGTGACTCTGATTCTGATTGCCCTGATTGCCGGTGCGGGTGCTTGTCTACGCAGGTGGCTGGCCACGTTAGGTCATAATCTTTTCATACAGCCTTTCGGCGCGGCTCTTTCAGCCGGTATCGCCGGAGCGATTGCAGTCCGTCTGAACTTAAGCTCCGACCAAAGTCTTATCGCGGTTTTCCCCTGCATGATCCTGGTTCCAGGGCCACACTTTTTGAACGGCGCGCTGGATCTAGCTCGGGCCCGAATCCCGCTCGGCATCTCCCGCACCGTCTACGCTACGGTGGTTACTCTTACTATCTCTACTGGACTCGTGCTGGGACTTGCTTTTGGGGGCGCCGGCCTGTCGCCTGGAGGTACCTCTGCGGTCGTGCCACTTGGATATGATGTCTTGGCGGCCGGAGTCGCCGTCGCGGCATACGGGACGTTTTTCAATATGTCATGGTCAAGGTTGCCTATCCCCATCGCGGTTGGGATGTTCGCTCATGGATGCCGTTGGAGCGCGATTACTCTGGCAGGCGTAAACCCGGCAACCGGAGCACTGATAGCGTGCCTGATCGTCGGGATCATCATGACGCCGGTTGCCGATCGATTGCGTTCGCCGTTTGCGGGCATCGCTTTCGCATCAGTAGTTTCCTTGATTCCAGGGTCCTATCTTTTTCGGATGGCCGGTGGAATGGCCAGCCTATTGGCTGCTGGGACAAAGGCTAGTCCGGAGCTTTTCTTCCAAGTTATGTCCGACGCAACCGGTGCGATTCTAATCGTCGTGGCGATGACGTTTGGCTTGGTCGTTCCAAAAATCGGTTGGCCAATGGTCTTTCGCAAAAAAGACACCGAAGCGGCATAGTCGCGACTTAATCGTCCTCGTACTCGTCGTCCTCGTCCTCGGACTGTGGGGTGTGACGTTGCTTCGAAAATGTGCACAGGTGTTCTGGCTTTGTCCCTTCGGGACAACAAACTAGTCTGACGCCTGCCCAAATTTTCGACCCCACATGATCGTTACGAACGAGGACGACGACGAGTACGAGAATGATTGCGCCCGGCACTCTCGGCGTTCCCGCTCGTTCCCGGCGATCCCGGCGCTAACGCCGTTCCAACTGGGGCTTTGGTTGGAGCTGCATCAGCACGAATCCCAAGACACTCAGCACCGCACATACGAAAAACATCGACCGATATCCGAAGACTTGAGCCCAACCGCCAGCCGAAAGGCTGGCGAACAGAAAACCCGCATTGGCGGTGTTAGAGAACAATGCGGCTGCTGAACCGGCCTGATTGGGCATAAGCGCTTGCATGTAGCTGATACCCTGATAGGCGATCAATCCGATGCCGATAGCGCGCAATACCTGAGCCAACAATAATACCGACACCGATGGGCCCCAGGCTATCACCACGAAATATGCGGTGAGCGCGACGAATCCAGCCGAAATCCAGCCGTAACTCCCGGCGGCGGATGGACGAAGTACAAAAGCGAACATCACCGGCACCTCTAGCAAAGCGCAAACGCTAAACGTTAGTCCAACGTCCGCTTTGGACCCTCCCAATTCATGAGTCGCAACGACCGGAAGGGCGATCGATCCCATAAACATTGCCATATGAAAAAGCGTGAGGCTGGACGCCGCAAAGCCGGCCTGGCGAATCGTTTGGCTACGTGGTTCTAAGTGAAGGGGATTCGCCGTCGTCCGAAACGCATGTACGCGGGCTGAGCTGACAATAACGGTGGCGATCACTGCGCACATCGCGCCGGTAAGGAACACTCCAGAGAAATCAAACCAATTGATTATCAGAGCGCCGAAAGCCGGTCCAATGGCCCACGAGATAGACCAAGTTGCTCGCATTAAGGCGGTCCCTCGCTCGGACGTATTAGCATCAACTCGATCGAGGTGCCCTTTGGCCAACGCGAAGAATTGGGGGAACACGGCCAGGCTAGTACCGAGCGGCACACCCGCAATCAGTAGGAGCAGATAGAAGTTAGTGGTAACACTTAAGAGGCTGTATGCACACACCGTCATCAGGAGGGCAAGCAGCAGGGGCACTGGGCTTGGCGCCCGATCGAACCAGCGTCCAAACCCGGTGCTGATAATAACGCCGCTCACCGAGTCAACGGTAAGGAAAACTCCCAGTGCAAGCGGACTCATATGAGCTTTGTCGACCGCGAACAGGATCAAGTAGGAACCGGCCACTGCGGTCGCAAGCCCAACAAAGAACATCGCGCTGACCAGAGGGAGAAAACAGGATGTTCCGGCTAACCTGCCGAAGCGGCGAAAGTGAGAAGTCTCTTCCGGTAACGATTCTAGCGGCGGAACAACGCTCATAGACCCAAAAGAACCGATTCTGTCCCCATAAAAGAATAACCTCTTATCGTGAATTAGCGTCTCGTTCAAAAGATTTGAGTCCAGCGAGGAGCAGGAGCGTGCATATCCCAATAAGGACTGGCTCGATGGTAAATGCGGCACGAAGTCCGACGTGGTCGGAGAGGCTACCCAATAGGCGGGGAGCCGCGAATGGGCGATACGGCGAACCGGCGAATAGGCGACAGAGACGAAAGCGTGACTGGGGCTAAAGGCACGCTGGGTGGCGGAAGAGATAAGACTTATGGGACATGTGCGAGCTATGTAGACGCGTTGCACATCCGCCCGCGTGTTGCACCGACGCGGTCAATCGCCCATTCGCCGGTGCGCCCATTCGGCTTTCTCCCCTCCAAGGCAAAGCCTCGCGCAAAGGACGCTGAGTACGCAACGAACGAGAAGATTGAGTCTCAATTATCCATAGGCTCAGCGAGTGTCTCCAGCAATTCCCGAGTTCAAATTTGCCGGAGCACTCCTGTTACTTTCCGTGGCGTCCTTTGCGTCCGCCGCGCGAGGCTTTTTTTCGGTGTCCGCAGTACCTCGGGCTTACTTAGCGAACCAGGCTCTTTCAAGGTCAATCCAGGTGTTAGGTCCAAACTTTCGTACGAAAACTATTGGGATCCATCACACGCGTAAGTCCCTTATACACAGTCACAAGCAGCAATTCGTGAGGCACTGGCACGCATCCTGCCGCTGAGTTGGCCGACTATGAGCTCTGCGCCCAAGGAACCTCCGTCACCTAACAAACCTGCGGTCTCGGATCAACCATCGAAACCTGTGGTCAAGCCGGCTCGTAAGCGTCGCCGTTGGCCGGTCGTCGTCGCTATATTCGTGGCTGCAATCCTCCTTTTCTTAGGAGTCCCGCGTGTCATCCGCGCGTTTAACACTATCTCGACCGATGACGCTTATGTGAATGGGTATGTGACGTTTGTCGCGCCGCGGGTTAGCGGTCAGGTAATCCGGGTTTTGGTCGATGATAACAACCGGGTGAAACAAGGCGACGTGCTGGTTGAGCTTGATCCACAGCCGTACCGGGTACAGGTCGCGATTAAACAAGCAGCGGTTAGCACCGCTCAGGCGAACCTGGTGTTAGCGCAAGATAACGTGAGGGGTTTGATCGGCCGGGCGCGGAGCGACCGCTTCAAACTGGCACGGGCCATCGAAGACGTCGACAATCAGATCGCGTTGTTACGGGCACGGGTTGCGACCTGGGAACAAGAAAAGGCGACCCTCGTGCTAGCCCAGCAGGAGTTTGACCGGGCTCAACGGTTGCTGGCGACGAAGGTGGTAAGCCAAGAGGACTATGACGAGCGGCGCGAAGCATTGGATGTGGCCAAAGCACAGGTGGCTCAGGCGCTCGAGTATATTAACCAGGCGCGTGTCGCTCTCGGACTGGAGCCTCAAGCTGATCAAGGAAAGACTCTGGCCGATGTGCCGGATGATCTCGACCAGACCTTCTCCTCGGTTCGCCAGGCCCAGTCAGAACTCCGTCAAAGCGCGGCTCAACTCGGCGTTTTTCCGTCGTCCTACGGTCTGACCCCCAAGCAAATGTTAGAAGAATTCCACCGGCGCGTTCCGGGCGGCGACTTGGATCAAATCTATTCCGAGATCGTCGAGAAGGCTCCGACCCTAAAAGTAGCGGAAACGAATTTGGTCCAGGCCCAAAGCGATCTCGATGACGCAAAGCTCAATTTGAGCTACTGCACGGTTTATGCGGAAATTGACGGCGTTATTACCCGCCGCAATGTGAATCGCGGCGATAACCTCGAGGCTAGACAAAGCGTCATGGCCATCCGCTCGCTGACTGATATCTGGATCGACGCGAATTTTAAGGAGACCCAGCTCCGCAACTTGCGGATCGGCCAACATGTCGACCTGGAGCTGGATATGTATGGCGGCAAACACAGTTTCGAAGGGCGGATCTCCGGTTTCACGATGGGTACAGGTTCGACGCTGGCTTTGTTACCGGCCCAAAACGCGACCGGCAATTTCGTTAAAGTAGTGCAACGACTGCCGGTGCGAATCGACGTAATCAATTACGATCCGGACAAGCTGCCGCTCTTTGTTGGACTCTCGGTAACCCCAACCGTGGATTTGAGAAGTACGCCTACCGGCCCGAATGCCGGCAAGTTTCTTCAGGCGCCTGAACAGCAATGAGGGAGGGCGCGCGTCCCCGCGCGCCGGGAAAATGTTCTCAAGCCTAAGAATGTATTTTCGATCGCGATCGACACACGCGGGCGGCTCTGGTAACGAGGGATCGCGAGGACGCGATCCCTCCCGGGCTGATACAGCCCTAACCAGTCCCCGAGTTTTTAACCCGTGGCTCATTGCGTTCGCGGTGGTGGTGCCCACTTTTATGGAGGTGCTGGACACCACCATCGCCAATGTGGCGCTGCGCTACATTGCCGGCGGGCTCTCTGCAGCGGTTACCGATAGCGAATGGGTTATAACCAGTTATTTGGCTGCTAATGCTATTATCCTTCCGATCTCTGGTTGGCTGGCCGCGCATTTGGGGCGACGCAACTATTTCCTGCTCTCCATCGCAATCTTTACCATCAGCTCCGGCATGTGCGGGATGGCGACGAGTCTTGGCCAGCTGATCTTTTTCCGGGTTCTACAAGGTCTCGCCGGCGGCGGTTTACAACCCTCCAGTCAGGCGATTTTGCTGGATAGTTTTCCTGCGGAAAAGCAGGGAGCAGCTCAGACTCTCTTTGGCATTGCCGCATTGCTCGCTCCCGTGGTCGGACCAACCCTGGGCGGTTACATCACCGATCAGTATTCCTGGCGGTGGATCTTCTATATCAATCTGCCAACGGGCGCGCTGGCGCTGTTTCTGTGCTGGCTCATGGTGCGGGACCCGGACTACCTCCGCGAGCACCGCAAGGAACTTAATAAGCAGCCGCTAAATTTCGATTTCATCGGCCTGAGTCTGTTAGTGCTCACGATCGTCTGCTGGGAAGTGGTGTTAAGCAAAGGGCAGGAGTGGGATTGGCTCAGCGACGCTTTCGGACGCATACAAGTTTTGCTTGCCCTTTTTCTGATTGGAGGCGCCAGCCTGGCTTTTTGGGAAATGCGTCACGCCAGTCCCATCGTGAATTTTCGGCCGCTGCGTGACCGGAACTTTGCTATCTCTTCGCTGATTATTTTTCTTTCCTTCGCCGTGCTCTACGGGACTAGCACTCTTTTGCCGGCCTTGTTGGAATCGCTTTTTGGTTATGACGCATTCCATGCCGGGCTGGTTCTGTCGCCATCCGGTGTTTCTGCGATCCTGGCCCTAGTCGTCGTTGGCGCACTGTTGGGTCGCAGAGTGGACGCGCGCTGGCTGATCGCCGCCGGCTTATTGATTCTCGCTGCCGGTAATTTCTGGATGTCGCAACTCAACCTGGATATTTCCCCTTGGCAGGCGGTCTGGCCGCGAGTGGTGATGATCGCCGGCTTGGGTATGATCTTCGCGCCATTGAATGTTGCCGCCTATCTGTACATCCCGCTTCCCTTGCGCGGTGCGGCCGTCGGCGTCTTCGCGCTATTGCGCAACGAGGGCGGTAGCTTCGGCACTTCGACCGGCCAGACTATCGTCGAGCGCCGCGAGATATTCCATGCGCTGCGGCTGAACGAGGGCCTCGATCGGCTGAATCCCGCGATGCATTCCTACTTCGGCCAGGTCCAGCCACTCTTCCTGCAACAGACAGGTGATTCGGTCGCTTCGCACCGGATGGCTCTGCAGTCCCTGGAAGATCTTCGCGAACAACAGGCGTCGTCGCTTGCCTATTTCGACGCGTTCCTCATTTTCGCGGTGGTCGCGGTTTTACTCGCGTTTCTGGTTTTGCTGATGAAGCGTTCCGTTGCTGAAAAAGGGGCCCATGCCGCCGCTGAGTAAGTCGGTAGGGCCGGTAGGGACGAGCTCCTGCTCGTCCGGGTTTCGCCAGAAATATTCCGCGACCCTCGGACGAGCAGGAGCTCGTCCCTACCGGGTGATTTTTGCTGCTGGTTATTGAAGCTCACGGGGGCGAACTCTGGGTCAGACCAATACGTCCGGCGGTGCGATCTTTGAGTTCACGTTGCCGGTGCTTGACCAGACCACTACTCAAGAAGCCTCAGCGGCTGCAACAACAGGTTGACCAAATACTGAGGTGACGTGCCCGAGCCGTCGCGTAGCGGAAAGGGCCCGAATTTCGGACGTGCGAAACTTCGGCCCGGGTCATCGCTAACCGTGTTTCGACGTAATAGACTGAAAAACAGCAGGTTATGACGCAACATAGGGTGTGGCCCACAACCTGCATTTACTTTATTTCATGAAGATTAACCTCTCACGTGCTCCCGCAAGCGAGCGAGGTCTACCGAGATCTCCGGAAGCCACAACGATTGCGAAACTCATCGGTTTCGTCGTAACAGGGATGCTTTGCATCTTTGCAGCGGTTATGACTACCGTCGTGGAATCGGGCGGATTTTGGCAATATTTCTGGTTGGGCCTCTGTATCGTTTTGTTCGTTTCCGCTTTTTCTTTCATTGTTTGGGCGACCAAAGACGGGCTGCGTATCGATCACGCGGGGATTCGCTTTGAAGCGCCGGAAACATTACCAGAATCGGTGAATGAAACGAGGCAGGGGAAGAATCACAGTTGAGCATGTGAGATCAGACGCCCGCGAGATCAGTCCTGGTCGATAGAGCGACGCGGATTTTTGTGCCGCCAGCGTCCAACCTCGCGCAGAGGATGCAAAGGACGCAACGAGAGTACGGGCAGCGCTCCGATTAAAGCTCAGGCGAGTCACCGTTGGAACCGGTAGCTGAGCGTCTGATTTAATTCAGATCAATTTCTTGGCTTTCGTTGCGTCCTTCGCGTCCTCTGCGCGAGGCTTTAGGGCCGTGACTCTAACGCACAGCCCTAGCCGGATAGACGGTCACATCCACTCCAGTTGAATAAAGCACATTATCTGGTGATCCAGGAGGGGTTGGAAGGCCGTCTAACTGAAACGGGTGCTTGTCGAATTTCGATACGACCACTTTTCTTAAGTGATAGGGGGAATGATAGACTCGACCGGTCAGCAGTCGAGCACCCCGGACGGAAAATAGCCGGTAACGTTCTATCAAGAAAAATTCGAGCGAGCCTATCTCGGCTTCTCCAAGCTCATCAGACGGGAGGAATCGGTATTCTTGTACGGTTGAAGAACCGCGCCGCTGGCAGGAATAGCTGATCTCGTCGCGACGCTCTTCCGCATCCATCTTAGCATGTCTGTACGGGAGACCAAACAATAGACGCGCCATCCAAACAGCGAGTGGATCATTGGCATCCAGCGAATAAAACCAAACGCCGGGAACTCCGCGATGATCCTTTACGTACGTACGCAAATTGAGCTCAAGGAAATTGCTCGATAGAAAAGGCAGCATGACCGGTCGAACGCGCCTCATAAAAAACGGGACAATGCCAATCCACGCCCTGCCCGCATAGGTATCTACCGACAACCTCTGAGGAAGTGTCCGTTGCACTGCTTCCGGCTCGACCGCCCAATGCAGGAACAAAAGGTGATGCCAGCGTTGGTACATTACGCCAGGTCGACCAACTAGCGGTTGCCGTTCCCATAACTGACGCTCAATCCATTTTTCCACCGGAGTCATTATACGCATCCGGGCCAAAGTCGTCTCGCGCAGACGACGCAACGGACGCAACGAAAGGCACGAATTGAGTTTGAATTTAACCGAGAGGCTCAGCTACCGTTTTGAGGAGTTGCTTTCCTGAACTTTAACCGGCGCGCTACTCTTACTTTCCGTGGCGTCCTTTGCGTCCTCTGCGCGAGGCTCTTTCACGGGGGTTGAACGCCGGCGCGGTTAATCGTAACCTTCTCCGTCTTATGAGCGTTCGGGGCTGGCTCCTACTGCTAGCAATTATGGCTTTCGCTTCTCGCGAACCTGCTTGCGCACAAAATGCGACAGAGCTTTCGCCGAAACCCGAGCTAACGCCCCAGCAAGTAGTCGAGTACCAACTTTCGGTTCTGCAACACAATGATGAGCCGACTCCGGATGCGGGTATCCAGAGAGCTTTCCGCTTTGCTTCTCCCGCTAACCAGCGGAGCACAGGGCCGATTGCGCACTTTATTGAGATGGTCCACGGCCCCGGTTACGCCGCGCTACTAAACGCAAGGGAAGCGGTGGTGATGCGAGTGCAGGTCGAACAAAACGAGGCCAAAGTGTTAACGCATGTTTTCAGCGCTGCCGGTTCGGAAATGTATTATGTTTTTTTGCTCTCTAAACAATCGGAGGGCGAACATGTGGATTGCTGGATGACAGACGGCGTGATTGCGTTCCAGCAGGCAGATCAGGAGCAGTCAAAGATCGGTATCTGATTTAGACGACACCCATCATTCGGCGCTTTGCCGGTTGGTTAATCCAAGACCCGCCCGTAAATCACAATACGGAAAGATCACAAAAGACACAAAGACAGAGGGTTTTTACAGAAGGAAACGAAGGCAACGAAGGGTGAGACTTTACTTTTAGTCTGGAGGATTGTCTGCAAAACGACGTCCGCGTCCTTCGATAGCTTCTGGAACAATTTCTGTCTTTGTGTCCTTTGTGATCTTTCCGTTTTGTGCAATTCGAATCGGGCGAAGTTGACAATTTGTCATTTGTCATCTGTCATTTGTCATCTCATTCGAACCCCGGGGCTGGCGGGGAATGAGTTATTAGGCTCATCGAGCTCTTGCAAAAGGCGCTGGTGGTTTTTGCTACCCTAACACCGATCATCAACGCTCCAGGAATGGCGCCGATCTTTCTCAGCATGACCGAGGGATACGCTCCGGTGGCCCGCAGGCGAGTCGCTGGTCAGATTGCGGTTTCCGGCTTCCTTTTGGTAATCGGTTCGGTGCTGATCGGTTCGCCACTGCTAGCTTTCTTTGGCGTGTCCCTACCGGTTCTCCGGATCGGAGGCGGCATGCTAGTTACCGCAACTGCCTGGCAATTGCTTCGATCGGATAGTCCGCGACCGTTGCACGGCCCTTTGGATGAGAAAGCGAGCGGAGAAGGCGCCGTCACTAGATCCGCTTCTGCCTTTTACCCGCTCACCTTTCCGTTAACGGTCGGACCGGGAACCATCTCGGTGAGCATGACTCTCAGCGCGGCATTCCGAACTAAGCAGCTCCCTGTACTTGTTGGCTTAATCGCGCTGGTAGTAGGTACGGCACTGGCCGCTGCCGTGATCTATCTGAGCTATCGGTTCGCGGGCGCTTTCGTCCGGACCTTGGGTGAAACCGGCACGATCGTTTTTCTCCGGCTCGCTTCCTTCATCCTACTTTGTATCGGCATCCAAATCGGCTGGAACGGGATCTCAGAACTGATCCAATCGTTGCATGCCTGACGCCTTAGCCTCGCGCAGAGGACGCAGAGGACGCAACGGAGAGGAAAGATGTGAAAGGTGAAAAGTGAAAAGTGAAAGGTCGGGGCTAGCGCCCTCTACTTGGTGGGGCGGGGGTCGGATTTGGGCTGTTTGCTGTCGGCAAACACGCGGATTACCGAAATGAATGAGTGCGCACGTGCCGCTTTATTGCCCCGATCCTGATACGCGAAAGGCACAATAAAATAGCGGTCCACGTTGTTTTTTTCTTCTCCCAAACGAGCAAAGACTTTAGCCTTGATGCGATTCACAACCTGGTCCGGTAACGGCACATCATAGCTAATCTTTGCCTTCCGGTACAATAGCGCTTTGTCATGCCGATGAATTCCGGCAAGACCGTGTGCGAAAGAGGGACCAGCCTCGCCCTACCAGATTGCGCAGCGGGATATGCCGGTCAAATCCGGATGAGCAGGAGCTCATCCCTACCGGGTGATTGCATCGACAATCTCAGTTGTTGTCACAATGGCGTTAGCGTAGTTCGGCAGGTTTATATCGAGAGCGGCGTGCATCATTTCATCGGTGTAATCCGCGGTTGCGTCTCTTACCACGGTGACCTCGTAGCCGAGCTCAGCGGCAAAGCGAACGGTTGCTTCGATGCAGGTATGCGCGATGAGCCCGATGACGATGAGCTGATGGATCCCGCACCGTTTGAGCTGCAAATCTAAATCGGTATTAGCAAATCCGCTGGAACACCAATGTTCCGCCACGACGATCTCGTCGGGTTTAGGCTGGAATTCGGAACGGAACTCGCCGCCCCACGTTCCGTATTCGAAGGTCTTGCGCGTCCACGCTCCTTTCTGAATCGGCGCAATGTACTTCCAGTTCTCATAGTCGCCTGGGCGGTAGCGACGATGCATGGCATAGAAGACTCGAAGCTTGGCCTGCCGCGCTGCGTTCAGGGTTCGCAACATGTTAGGAACACACTGATTAGCTTCAGCTACCGCTTTGATACGGTCCCATATCTTGCCCCCCTCCGAAATGAAGTCGTTATATGGATCGATCACCAGCAGTGCAGTGATGTCTTTGTTATAGGTGAGTGACATGGTGGGCGGGTTAGTGGTTGCGGTTAGATTAGCGGTTGCGGTTAGCAGTCAGCAGTAAGCGGTAAGCGGTCCCAGTATCGTGCTCGTGCTCGGGCTCGTCCTCGTGCTCGAATTTGGTTCGTGGGGCGGCGATCAAACTCGCCCGAGATCCCTTACGATACTGAGCGCTCTACTCGATAATAAAGACCAAAGCAGAAAACGCGCTTCCAACCGAGCACGAGCACGAGCCCGAGCACGATTTTTTCACGCCAAGCGTATAGGTGATGGCATAAGCCTTTAGTTCCGAACGAGGAGGCGTGTCCTCCGAAGGCTGGGCGAAGGAGGGAGCTCGTCCCTACCGTTTCACGTGGGACGGAAATCGGTAAGTCCGAAAAATCGTACGTTGATGGTGTCCGGGATTTGCATGCGTAACTCGTTCAGGATGAGATAGAAATGGATGATGTGGCAGTTTGGTATGCAACTTGTTCGTCTCTTTCTTGCTCTTCTTAAGCACCAGCTAATCATAACAACCAATTATCCAAATTTCGGGTTTATGAATTACATCAATGCGTACGCAGCGACCTCCGCCAAGGGACCATTAAAACCGTTCAGCTTCGATCCTGGTGAACTGGGGCCCGAGGAAGTTGAAATTAAAGTTTCGCACTGCGGTGTCTGCCACTCCGACCTCTCGATGCTCGATAACGAGTGGGGCCTGTCCAAGTACCCCTTTGTTCCTGGCCATGAAGTCGTCGGCACCGTGGTCGCGCTTGGTGAAGAAGCGAAAGGACTTGAGCTTGGGCAACGAGTCGGTCTCGGCTGGTCTTCGCAGAGTTGTCTTTTTTGTCACCAGTGTTTGTCAGGCCATCATAACCTTTGTCCCAGCGTGCAGGGGACCATCGTAGGCCGCCACGGTGCCTTCGCGGATCGGGTGCGGGCACAATGGACGTGGGTCCGTCCGATTCCCGAGCAGCTGGACTCGGCGAAGACGGGGCCATTATTTTGCGGGGGCGTGACAGTGTTCGCACCGTTGCAGTTCCACAATGTCCCGTCTACCGCGCGGGTCGGTGTCATCGGTATCGGCGGCCTGGGTCATATGGCGCTGCAGTTTGCTAACAAGTGGGGATGCGAGGTTCACGCTTTCACCACTAGCGATGCGAAAGAGGCAGAGGCTCGCAAACTTGGGGCTCACTACGTGCACAATACCAAGGCAGACGGGGCGCTAAAGAAGCTCGCTGGTAGTCTGGATTTGATTATCTCGACCATAAACGCCGGACTCGATGTACCCGCCATCCTCGACACGCTGGCTCCGAACGGATGTCTACACAATGTGGGTGCAGTCCTGACTCCGTTGCAGGTGCCGGCTTTTAGCCTGATTTCAGGGCAGAAGTCAGTGGCGGGTTCGCCCGCCGGAAGTCCGTCCGCGATTGACGATATGCTCGATTTCAGCGCGCGGCATTCAGTAGCGCCGATTACGGAGATGTTCCCGATGTCGAAAGTTAATGATGCGATTGAGCATCTACGCGCGGGGAAAGCGCGTTATCGGATCGTCTTGGAGAACGATTTAGCCTGAACGGGCTGGCTGTAATCCTAACGATAGTAAGAAATGCGACTATGATCTCAGCGGACGCATTTGAATGTGGATCGAGGTTGTCACCGGCTACAACGCCGATCGTGTTCATCGTTGACGATGATATATCTGTACGGGAATCGCTTGAATCGCTTGTTCTTAGTGGCGGTTGGCAAGCTGAGACGTTCGCCTCGGCTAAGGATTTTTTGGACCGTCCACGGGTCGTCGCACCCAGTTGTCTGGTATCGGATATTAATCTTCCGGATCTGAGCGGTCTGGATTTACAGAAACGGCTCGTCGACCGGGTCGATATGCCGCTTATCTTCATCACTGGGTATGGTGATGTACCGACGACCGTTCAGGCGATGAAGGCGGGAGCCCTTGAATTCTTAACCAAGCCCTACCGGGGTGAAGTCGTGCTGGCTGCCATAGAAAATGCGATCGCTCGCAGCCGGGCCGCGCTCGCTCGCCAAGCAAAGGTGATGTCGATGCGGGATCATTACGCATCGCTTAGCCGCCGGGAGCGGGAAGTCATGGCCTTGGTTGTGTCGGGCCGGTTGAACAAACAGGTTGGCGGTGAACTCGGTATCAGCGAGATCACGGTGAAGGCCCATCGGGCCCAGGTCATGCGAAAGATGCGGGCCGAATCTCTCGCCGACTTGGTGAGGATCGCGACTAGACTCGAAGCTATACTAATTGGAGAAACCTCGGGATCGCCGTTTTTACAATAAACGATCACAAAGGCACGAAGACAGAGAGTGACGCTGTGTGGCCCGGAGGGGCGTTGCATTCCACGTTGCAGCTTCGATGCATGTCGCCGCTGTTAATCGTCGCAGGTATGGCGGTCGAAGAGATGCAACGCCACTGGTCGCCCGACCGATTTCTCATTTCATCCCCGAATTATCCCTAAGGTTTCGGCCATGTGCACGAGCTCAGCCAGCGAGCCGGCGCGCATTTTCTGCATGACTTTGCCTCGCTGTATCTTGACCGTGATTTCGCTAGTTCCCAGTTCACTGGCAACCTGCTTGTTCAAGAGTCCGCGTACTACCAAGCTCATCACTTCGTGCTCGCGTTGAGTGAGTGTGTCGTAACGATTTCGAAGTTCTGCGATCCTAGAATATCTTGCTTTGGATTCTGCGTCTTTCTTGATGGCCTCACGGATGGCATCAAGCAGTTCCTGGTCGTCAAAAGGTTTGGTGAGAAATTCCACCGCACCGGCTTTCATGGCGCGCACACTCATGGGGATATCGCCATGGCCAGTGATAAAGATGATCGGTATTTGATTATCCCCGGCAGTTAATTCCCTCTGTACGGCCAAGCCGCTTTGGTCGGGTAGCCGCACGTCTAGGACAAGGCACGAGGGTGCGTCTGTCGGATTCTGCCTTAGAAACTCCCGGGCGGATGAAAATGTCTCTACCCGTAAACCGGCCGACCGGATCAAGCTGCTAAGCGCCTCGCGGACAGAAATGTCGTCGTCAACGACGTAGACTACCGGATGAACCGTTGGTTTAGCGCTCGGTTTCAAAATTCCTTTGGTAAGATTACGATTCGGTCAAAGGCGTTGCAAACCAACTCAAACACGAGTCGCCACTAAAGGGAGCCGGGGAACATTTTGAAGGACCGGCAAGATGCTCCGTAGGAGCAAAATCTTTATAGTCATCCGGTCCCAAAAATCGGATTAGCTAGCTATAAATATGTTGCTCCTACGGAGCACCCGTGTCCGCCCCGCCAAATCACCCGCGTGTACTTAACGCTATGTCCACGGCGCTCAGTAGCGCGTCGTCGTTAAACGGTTTTAACAAGCAATCAATCGCGCCGTCCGCCATCATTCGTTCGCGCAGAGCCTCGGTTTCATGCGCGGTAACAAAGACAATTGGTATTGAGCGGCCGCCTGCTTTCAATTCGCGCTGAAGATCTGGGCCGCTCATGCCATCGAGTCTAACATCGAGAATTAAACAATCGGCAGCATCAAGTCGGGGTGAGCCCATAAACTCTTCTGCCGAAGAATAAGTGTTAACCTTGAAACCAACCGACTTTAGGAGGCTCTCCACGGACTCCCGAACTGAAATATCATCGTCGATAACGGCGATTAAAGATGAATTGCGACTCCGTGGAAGCATTTTCCAAGCATGCCGAATCTAGCCCGGGGTTGCTATCATACCTTCGTATGATGGTCTGGGAATGGCGCCCCGGCTCTGGGAGGGAATTCTTCAGCAATCAGCACGGTTGTTTACCGATTTTTAAAGGTGACCCGGACTGAGAGCCGATTCAAGGCTGGGGACCCGTTGATGGGTTGGTTTCCTCATACCAAGGTATGATAGATCGTTCGGATCGGATCGAGTACCCTTCTCTCCGTCCTGGTACTCACTCATTTTTGACCATTGGTGAGCACCTCCAGATGGCTCGGAGACCCCCGAACCACTAACCATTTAGTAGATGATAGAAAAGATGTTGCAATTAGTAAGCTAATCAAGTGGCCGTAGCGACTTTTCGCCGTCGCTTTGTGTATGGCGGTACAAGCCGCAGGAAGCCGCTTGCCAGGCTAAAGAAAGGGATGACTCATGAATCATGAAACTGTTCCTCAAGTTTTCGTCGTGGATGACGACGTCTCGGTGCGCGAGGCCCTAAGTAGTTTGATTCGCTCCGCCGGCCTCACCGTTAAAACCTTTGCTTCGGCGAGTGAGTCGTTGCGCGGGTTAGAGAGGGAACAACCCGGTTGCTTGGTGCTGGATATACAGCTGCCGGATATCAACGGATTCGAGCTGCAGCGGCGACTGGCAACGGATCACATTCAGATTCCGATCATCTTTCTTACGGGGCACGGGGACATCCCTATGTCCGTGCGGGCGATTAAGGCCGGAGCAGTCGAATTTCTGACTAAACCTGTCGACGATGAATATCTGTTAGAGACGATCCGGACGGCGATCGCCAGGGGCAGCAAGCGCGAAGGCTTCGGAGGAAGTGCGTCCGAGCCAAGTGATGCGACCGGCTACCAGACAGGCACGATCTCAAGAACGGTTCCGGACCAGGCTGAAATCGTGATGTCCTCACTACGCAAACCCGGGAGAACAGCGAATGCCGACAGCGAAATAATCGGTCAAAGCCCAGTTTGGCGCCAGATCATGAAGCAGATCGAGATGGTGGCGCCGACTGATGCCACTGTCCTGATTTTGGGTGAGACTGGGACC
>JAFAHI010000268.1 GCA_019237325.1 Verrucomicrobiota bacterium
AGCCATTGCTCCTGCTCCCGAAGGATCTCGCTGGGGCTGGCGTAATCTGCTGGCCAATACGACCTTTACCTTCGGCATCAACAACATCTTCGATACCGCCGCACCATTCGCCGTGGATAACGCACTCACAAACTATGACCCCGGTAGTGGTGTTAACAACATCCAGCGCTACTTCTGGGTATCGATTGATAAGAAGTTCTAAGGTTTTTTCGGCGCAACGTACTGCCGAAAGGCTATGAAAAAAACGCCGGGCTAAACGCCCGGCGTTTTTTTGCCAGGTGCTGCCTCGGTTTTTCCTTTGCAAGGCAGCGACGCGATCTGCCAGCCGTCGCCGAGGCCGGCAGGCTCGGCGTTGCAGTTCTGCCTCTTACGAACAAGAAATTTTTTTGTGCTTACGTCATCAAATGATGGCTCGACTTTAAAGCCAGGTTGCTCTCCGGAAGCCCAATGCTGCCGGTGGTGCGATGTCTACCTGGAATCCAGAACTGCGCATTCTTCCGGACTACGGGCTCTTCACCGGAAGCGAGATTCCGCCGGTGACACCCAATAACATCGACGTGCGCATCGTGCGGCAACAAGTGCAGGCGGACTTTTCTTCTCCCGCTCAATATGCTGGCGATTAGACCAGGTGACCTCGCTTACTTTGTTCCGATGCAGGCAGCTGCCGGACGGAGCTGAAAAACGGCGCCCCATCGTGCCCTGGCTTCGTCTCTTTCCCGGAGGAGAGGCGTTCCTGAAAAATCTTTCGAAAAATCCTTGATATCGTTCGCATTTTTCAACAAAACGCTCGGTAAGAGGCTCCTCCAGCGGATGAACGGCTACTTTGCCTGCCTACGAGAGGGTAATCGGTTCAATTGTCATCGCTGCGAACCGGGCCGCAGGTTCGGATCTTTCCCTCTCGGTCACCCGGAATCGCTTGGTGACAAGTCTACAGCGATTTCGTTGGGAATTACCTGACATTTTATTGACCCGGAGGGGCTTTTGCATCAAAAACGAAATCAAATCGAAATCCCGGAGCCCGGAGACGCTGTTGGCTGGTTCGCAGGATGGTTCAGGCATCCGGATGAATACTTTTTAGGCGAGTTTTGGTGAAGCAACCGATGCGGCGCCAGGACGAAGCAAGGACAAAAGAATGATTAGGAATCAACATCTTCGTACGGTCGCCCTTGCGGCCGCAGCCCAATTGCTGGTTGTTACTTTGCTCACCTCAAAGGCGCAAGCCGCTGATCCACCATCAGCTCCAACGACTCCTCAGGCCGCCGCTCCTCAGACCGGTGAAAATCCAAACGCTGGCGCTGTATCAAGTTCTGGTGGCGAGCTCCAACAAGTCGTTGTCACCGGATATCTGATTCCGCGAGTTGGTGAAGGTCCACAGCCGGTGACGAGCTATGATCGAGAGTACATCGACAAAACCGGCTATCAGACTGTTACCGATGTGCTCCTGAATTTGCCTGGAGCCGTAGGTAATCTTGCTCCTAATACCACCACCGGGTTCAGCTCTTCGCCAGGCGCCGCTTCCATCGGCCTAAAGGGGCTGCCACCAAACGATACCTTAACTCTGGTGGATGGGCTCCGTTTTCCTCAATACCCTCTCCCGGAGGTTTCAACGGCGGCCATCACCAGTTTTGTTGATATAAATTCCATTCCGATCGGAGTCATTGATCGGATCGAAATCCTCAATGACGGCGGCAGCGCGACCTACGGTACTGACGCAGTAGCCGGCGTCGTGAACCTGATCCTGAAGTCCGATTATCAAGGCGCGGAAATTTACAACTATTGGGGGGAGAGCCAAAGAGGTGATGCTGAAACTTATCACGGCTATTTCGTGAGCGGGCTGACTCAGAAGTTCAGCGACACCTCCAAACTCAACGTCGTTGCCGCGATTGATTACTTTTCTCAGGGTCCTATCATGCAACAGGACCGGGCATTCACTCAGCTCAATCACAGCCTTTACAGCCCAAAATATCCGGCTTCTATAAACGCTTCCCCAACCTATACGGGACAATTCACTGACTCTGCGGGTTTTTTTCAGACCTTGCCAGGCACGAGAGGACCTACCGTCACCCCGAATGACTTTTCTTCTACGGCCATTCCGGACTACAACGACAAGTGGTACCAACTCCAACCTCGTGAAAGCCGGCTCGGCGGCACCGTTAAGCTCACTTACGATGTCACGGATTGGTTGAAGTTCTACGACAGCTTAATCATCGAACGAAATGAGGAACTAAGCTCCTATCAGAACGAGGGAGTGTTTCCCCCAGCACCAGGTAATAGCGGGGGAGTCTTCGTCCCTGCTAGTAACCCTTGGAACCCCTTCGGTCAGAATGTAACCATGTTAGATATAGCACTGAACGAATTTGGTCCGTTCCGGACGGACACTACCATTACAACCTTTCGAAATGTAATGGGCGCAACCGTCCAGCTTCCTCACGGCTGGTACATCGATGGTAACTTCCTCTACGGTGAAAGCGACGCTACCGAAACCGTCTTCAACAATTTCTCCGTTAGTGGCCTTCAACAGGCGTTAAACGGGACGCTCCCAGGTAACGTTGGTCAGTTTTTTAATCCGTTTACCGATCAAGCGATCTCGGCACCAAATCGGGCGTTTTACGGCAACAAGAACTTAGTCATTAGTATCTGGCAAGATAACCGAACCGATATCCTGCAATATCATTTGGTAGCCGGCGGTCCAATTTATGATCTGCCGTCCGGGTCGATCACCGTCGCAGGCGGGCTTGAGTACCGCAGCGAAAGTTATGTCCAGAACGAAGATCCGAATAGTAAGTATGCCAACGTTACCGACTACCAATTCTCTTTGGCGCCGTTAACCTCCGGTAAACGTTATATCTGGAGCATCTTCGGCGAGCTGGATATCCCGATTATCGGTGGGCAGTGGTCCTGGCCCGGACTCCGGGACATCGATGTAGTGCTGTCCGAGCGCCAAGATTACTACAGTGATTTCGGCAGCGCCGCTAAACCAAAGTTCGCCTTCCGGTATAAGCCATTCAACGACTTCACGTTCAGGATGACGTATTCCGAAGGATTTGTGGCGCCATCGCTACCCGAGTTATTCGCGTCCGCACTGCCCGCCGAGACTAGCGTGAACGACCCGGTAACCAGTCAAAATGGTGTTACGGTAATTACCGAAACTCTCGGCAATACGAAGCTAAAACCTGAAAACTCCTACACCTATTATATCGGAGGCGTCTGGAATCCCGGATCTAGTGATCCCGAACATAGCTGGTGGGGCTGGGCTAACGGGTTCTCCGCTTATTTTAACTGGTTCCAGATCGACCAGCACAACGTAATCGGCACGCTGCTTCCTCAAGAAATCGTTGATCTCACCGCAGAAGGCGCTCCTCCCCCGGGTAGTTCTGTGATGCGAGACGCCACCGGAAAGATTACTGAGGTTATCAGCACCTACGAAAACCTCGGTGATTCGCGCACCCAAGGCATCGAGTTCGGTTTCCAATACAACTCCAAGGAATATAACTGGGGTAAAGTGGAGTTGGCCTTTGATGGCAGTTACCTTTATAGTTTCAAGCAACAGACCGCCGTCGGTCTCTCGCCAAACGGCGCTCTGTTCTATCGGGTCTTCGATTTCACAGATGTGTTCCCGATCCCAGATTTAAAATTCCTGGCCAGCCTGTTCTACTCCAAGACGCTCTTTGGGATCGATACTTTCAAGACCGGGATAACTTTGCACTATGTCGGGTCTGAAACCGACATTGCTAATTCATTCAATAACACGAACCCCAACGCGACCTTGGATGCGCCCGGCTACATTCATCTGGTCGGCAACTGGACAACGTTCGATTGGCAGATCTCTTATGAGTTCGGGAAGGCGGCGGAGATTACTCCAGAAACACCAAAGCCAGGCTATAACAAAGAAGGAAAACAAATCGTGGGCGAGAAGGCGATCGCTCCGGCTCCGGAAGGTTCCCGCTGGGGACTTCGAAACCTGTTGGCGAACACAACCCTGACATTCGGTATCAACAACATCTTCGATACTCGCCCACCTTTTTCGTCCGACTGGTATCAGGGCTACGACACCCAGAACGCAAATTACATCCAACGCTTCTTCTGGGTGTCCATCGACAAGAAGTTTTAAGGTCTCGCCGCCCCCCTTCGGCGCGCCACGCGCTGCCGAAAACCGATGAAACGCCGGGCCAATGCCCGGCGTTTTTTGTGGCGCTCCTCGCATCCCGCCTTCGCAAAGCCTACGGCGCGACAGGTGGCGCAGGCCGATGCGGTCGGCGCCGTCTCCGCACCTCTATTCGTTGATTCTGCGACGGTTATTGCTTCTCAGAACCCCAAGGAAGAATCCTGGCGGTTCGTCAGGCGGTTCCATCCCGCCTTGCCGAACCGCCTCGATTGAGCTCGTCAAAGTCACCCAATGCGATTCGGCAGACACTCGACGACGTTCAGCTTTTAAGGGTCAACCGGCCGAGACGCTATCTCTCTAAGAGAAGAGGTTTTCTTAAGAATCTTTTGAAAAATCCTTGATCTTGTTACGTTTTTTTCACAAAACGGTTCGGCAAGCGGCTGGTTTCGAGGACTGAACGGCGAATCGATCCTTTCGGATGCGCTCAATTTGACTGAATCGCTGTGTTTCTGAAGGCACGCTTGTGCCGGGCTTTTTGATCTAGAATGTCCCCGAAAATCCGGATGACAACCCGAACGGAAATTCGTTCAAAAATTGTTACATTTTCTTGACCTATTAGGGGTTTTTCCTCTAAAACAGGGTACATTTAGGAGACTCAAAATCCGGGCTGTGGCTGGCCGGGTGCAGGGAAGCTCGCGGCCCTGATTTCTCGTCTCGTTAGTTTTTTGATTCAACTGGCGACACCCAATTCATCGCCGGACCGAGATAAGGATTGCCAATGATTAGAAACCGATCGCCCCTTGCTGCTGCAACCGCAGTACAGCTATTGATCTTCGTCGTGCTGGTATCAACAGCTCGTGCCCAAAACGTTTCACAGGCTCCAGCTCCGGAAAACCCGGCGGCCGGTGCTGCGCCCTCCGGCGGTGGCGAGCTCCAACAGGTCGTCGTCACTGGTTACCTGATTCCGCGTATTGGCGAAGGTCCTCAACCGGTTACGAGCTATGACCAGCAGTATATCAAAAACACGGGCTATCAGAATGTAACAGACGTCTTACAAACCCTACCTAGTGCGACGGGGAACTATAACCCGGCGGTTACGTCCGGATTTAGCTTTTCGCCTGCTAGCGCTTCAATTGCGCTAAAAGGCCTCCCCCCGAATGATACGCTGGTGCTGGTCGACGGGCTCCGGATGCCGTCCTTTCCGTTCCCTCAGCAGTCGACCGCTGGTGCGTTCAACTTTGTCGACATCAATAGTATCCCGCTCGCAGCCATCGATCGTATCGAGATCCTCAATGATGGCGGCAGCGCGACTTACGGTACGGATGCTGTGGCCGGGGTAGTGAACCTGATCCTGAAGGATCAGTACCAGGGAGCGGATATTAATAATTACTACGGAATCAGCCAACGAGGCGATTACGAGGTCTATCACGGTCAGTTTGCCGTTGGCATCGAGCAAAAAATTGGTCACGGCGGAGGCAGTGGCGGTGAACCGACAGGAGAAGGCAAAGAAGCTCCGGCTCCGGCCTCGGTAACTGAGTTTGTCCCAAAGATCGATGTCGTTGCGGCATTCGATTTTTATGATCAGAGTCCGGTTCTCGCAAAGAACCGTGCCTTCACCGATGAGAACTTCTCAAGGCTGAGCTTCAGGTACCCGGATCACGGTGATTTTCCCACCACGACCGGCTTGTTTATTGACAATGTCACCGGAGCTGCGTTCCAAACCAAGCAGGGGTTCAATGGAGTAAGTCCTACGGCGGCCGATTTTACTGCTCCCTACAACACATTTACTTCTGCTCAGAACGGCTTGCAGATCTATCCGCGGGAAACGCGGATAGGTGGCGTGGTCAAGCTCACTTACGATGTAACCCCCTGGCTGAAACTTTACGACAGTTTCCTTATTGATCGAAACGAAGAAGTGAGCAGCTATGGCCCGAACCAGGGTATCTACCCGCCTCCGTTCAACCCTGGAATCATCGTTCCCTCGTTCAATCCTTTTAACCCTACCGGCCACAATCTCTCGGTGGTTGACCTAGCTCTTAATGAGTTCGGTGTGCTGAACACCGACACGACAATCACCACTTTTCGCAATGTGGTCGGTGCCACAGTCCAGCTTCCGCACAGTTTCTATATCGACAGCAATTATCTGTACGGTGAGTCCGATGCCACGGAGACCATGAAAAACATGTTCACCTTTAGCGGGATGCAGGCAGCATTGAATGGCACTCTTCCGGGCAACGTCGGCCAATTCTTCAATCCGTTTGCCGACGAATTTCTCTTTGCTCCAAATCAAGTCTTTGATCGCAATAAGAACCTGGTTGGCAGTATCTGGGAGGACATCAGAAGCGACATCTCTCAGTTTCACACCGTCGTGGGCACCACCGACCTGTTCGATCTACCTTCCGGCTCAATCGGAGTTGCGGGCGGTTTTGAGTATCGGAGCGAGGATTATATCCAGAACGATGATCAAAACAGTAAGACCGGCAATCTGACGG
>JAFAHI010000005.1 GCA_019237325.1 Verrucomicrobiota bacterium
CGAAGCAGTTCATCAGCCACCGACAGAGGAGGCACTTCCCGAATCAGCCTACGAAGAGCGGTTGCGCCAATTCCGCGAGGCATTGGCCAGGTTGCCAGTCGAGTTTCGCGAAATATTGGTGCTCCGCGAGATCGAAGGATGGTCCTATAAGGAATTGGCTTCGGCGCTAAAGCTGCCGCCAGGCGCCGTTATGTCGCGTCTAAACCGAGCGCGCCAGCATCTACGCGAAGAAATCGCGAAACTTCAGCCGAGGGAATCGTGAAATGAAGTGTGAAGAAATCCGTCATTTCATAGATGCCTATTTGGATGGCGAACTCGATTCTGCGCGACAGATCGAAGTGGAGCAGCATTTAGCCGACTGCCCATCCTGCCGGTCTCTCTTGGAGGAACGCCAGGCATTCCGAGCATTCTTTGTTGCCGCCGTAAGCGACTATAAGGCGCCTCCTCAACTCGAGACCAAGGTTTTGGCGGCGCTGCGTCGGGTGCCTACGCGGAGAAAACCCTCCCTCTGGCAGCAACCTTGGATTTATGCCACAGCGGTGGTGGCATTGAGCGTCTGTCTGGCTTTAAGAATACTGTTCCCGGACCCTGAAAAGGAGTTTGCTAGGCAGGCAGTTTTGCGTCATTCCAGCTCGCTTTCCACGTCGCATCTCGTAGAGGTGGCTTCGCCGAACCCGGTGATCGTGAAGCCCTGGCTAACCGCAAGACTCGATTTTGCTCCACCTCTAGTCGGTTCTCCAGCTGCCGGATATTCCCTGGTTGGAGGGAGGGTGGATAAAATTGAAAATCGCTCGGTCGCGACCCTTGTTTACAAACATGGCAAGGATGTTGTTAGCCTGTTCTGCTGGCCGCCAGACAAGGAACACCTTTCCCCGAGTGAACGATCGATAGAGGGTTACCGCGTCTCGACCTGGAGTAATGCTCAGTGCAATTACGTTCTCGTTTCCAAGTTAAGCGATAAAGCCATGCATGATTTCATGGACTCGTTCCGGGTCCAGATTCAATCAGGCGCGTATCTATGACCCGCCAGCAGCGATTTCGGGAGGGATCGCGTCCCCGCGATCCGTCGTCTTCGAAGCCGAGGACGTATCGAACCCGTGAGCGAAAATACAGGTCTAGGTTGGAAACATCCTCGAGGCGCGCGAGGACGCGCGCCCTCCCCGCCATACCGGCCTACGGCGCTGACTTTATCTTACTTTTTGCCTTTCCCGGGTAGGTTGTTGACACCGGTCCATGGGACGGTAACTCCGCCGGTCCTGCCGTCAGCGCGTCGATTTGAGCGGCCGCTTTTTGAAAATCCGAGAGGGCTCGAACGTACTGGGTCCGGCTTTCAATATAGCTCCTCTGAGCGTCGAGTACATCCAGCTGGCTGAAGCGACCCGTCGCATATCCGTCGGTCGTTTGGTCCACCACGCTCTTTGCCCCCGGCAGGACCGTGTCACGGAGCATACGGACTTCTTCCGCCGCCCGCTGTAGGTTCTGGTAAGCTTCGTTGAGCTCAGCGTTGGCATCAGCCTCGGCGGCTGCCTGCTCGTCACTGGTCTTAGCAACGTTTGCCTCTGCTTCAGCGATCTTTCCTTGATTCCGATTCCAAAGTGGCAACGGGATTGAGAATCCGGCTACCACCGACATATCTGCATGGCTGGCTCCGAGCAAGCGAGGGCCGGCGTTGACCGTCAGATCCGGCTGTGCTTCTGCGCGAGCGGAATTTAGGCTGGCCTCGCGTCTTTCGCGTTCGGTGGTCCATTTCGCTAGCTCCGGATTCGCCTGCAGCTTCGCCTCTAAGGAATCCAGGGAGGGAATTGGCCTCAATTGCTCCAAATTTCCCGACACGCTCGGAAACGTTGCCTTTTTTGCTCCCCATTGGGCTGCTAAATTTACTCGGCCTGCTTCCAATTCATGCGTGGCCTCGGTTAACTCAATCCGAGCTGTGGCAACCTCGGTATTTGTTCTGATCAGTTCGACACTCGCTGCCTTGCCCGCTTCCACTCGTTTTTGGGTTATAGGGATCCCTCGTTCAGTCAGCTCAACGTTCTCCTCAGCTAACTGAACCTTTCGTTGCTCGGTTAGCACGTCGATGAATGCCAGCGTGGTTGATTTGAGGACTTGCAAACGTTTGACTTGATAATCCCATGCCGCCGCTCGGCGATCGAACTGTGCTTCTCGAACGCGCGTATTTCTCTTTCCTCCGAGCTCAATCAGTTGGCTAAGCACGAGCGTATTTTGCATGCTCTCAGTAGCTGACTGCACCCCAGCCCTTGTAAAATCCTCGCCGTCCCAACTGATCTCGGGGTTCGGGAGAAGCTTGGCCTGGAGGATTCGCGCCTCGGCAGCCCGGATGTCCCAGGAAAAGGCGGCCAGCTGGGGACTACGCTCCAAGGTCAAGGCCAAGGCACGTGCCAAAGTAATCGGCTCGCCTGAGCCTTTCCCCTGCGATCCAAAAGCACACCCAACTTGGGCAGCAAGGAAGAGCACGAAAGAGATCCGCAGATTACGCAGAGTTCGGTTTGAGGTCATGCATAGCCTCACAGATAGGCACGCACTTCAACACACGCCCATGCTTTTGCAACCCTCGATCCGATTTCTAAATGAAATCTGTGGATGATCACCGCTTTCCTGTGTGTTCTTTGTGCCTCTGTGGTGAAATCCGATTTAGTGCCTGTGACGATGGTGAAGGTCCGGGTAATGCGGGTGCGAATGAACGAGCTCCTCATGCCGATGGACGTGCGAATGCGGTTCGCCGGGCGGGTCAGTCGGAGTATGAGCATGCCGATGATGCTGGTCGTGCCAGTGCAGATGTTCGTGGACGAATGGTTCGTGGCGATGCCAATGGGCGTGGTGTTCGGTGAGATGTAGCCAGACACCCAAGATCATAAGCCCACCAGCGATCCAGAACAGCAACGACGCTTGCTCGTGTAACAATGCTAACGACAGGATGGCGCCGATAAAGGGAGCGGTAGAAAAATAGGCGCCTGTCCTGGCGGTGCCAATGTGGCGAAGAGCTAACACAAAACAGGTGAGACTAACTCCGTAGCTCAAGAAGCCGAGCAAGGCTGCCCCAGTCAGGCCAGGAATTGAGGGCAGTCTCGCACCGATGGAACACGCTAACAAAACATTGGTAGTTCCGGCAACTAACCCTTTAAGCGCGGCCACCTGCGCTGGATCCGCAGCAGAGACCTTACGAGTCAGATTGTTATCAATCGCCCAACCAAGACATGCGCCGATGATTCCGATCGCACCCCAGGGTACGCCCAACTGCGGCCGTGGTTGCCAGGATAGCAAGACACCGCCAAGGAGGATGGCTGCCATACCCAGCGCGATCCGTTGATCAAAGTTCTCCTTGAAAACGAACCAGGCCAGGAGCGCGGTTAGCACACCTTCCAAGTTTAAGAGCAATGAAGCCGGCGAAGCCGGAGTAACCGCCAGTCCCTGCATCAAAAGAACGGGAGCAACAACTCCGCCCGCTAAAATAGCCCCCGCTAACCAGGGTAAATCTTTCAAGCGCAACCCTGCTTCTTGATTCTTTGCTTTGAAAATCAATCGCTGAAAACAAATCCACAGAGTCAAGCCGGCGCCCGACCCGAGATAAAGGAGCCCCGCCAACAAAAGCGGATTGATCTGTCCCAGCAGCAATTTACTGAACGGTGTACTTGCACCAAACAACACTGCCGCTAGAATCGCGACCGTCACTCCCAGAGTGCGTTCCTTCATCTTCATCCGGTAGTCAGCCTAACCTGCATCGCCCGTCGGGCAACAGTCGATCTGCGCTGACTCAGGAATCCTAGGGCCTCCAAGTGTCCTGTTTCTCCGGCGCCTTTGGCGGCCATAGATTCAGGTGATCCAGCTAAGCATCTGGGGCTTTAGGGGATTACTAAACTGGGTTTTCTGCTCGATGCACAAATGCCACTTCTTTTTCAGGTCAAAATACCATCTAGCCTGGGCGTCCGGATCTCCCAACAGCATCTGTTTTGGCTCATTTTGCAAACCCTTGCTCAACTTCTCGAACACTCGAACATCCTGGCCGATAAATACTTTGCCCAGCTTTCTTAAAGGCCAATAGATGTACTTGGTAAAGTTAAGCGAACTGTAGGCAAAGTGATTTAGCTCGGTTAATCTTTCGTTTATCGGCGTGAGTAGGGTGATGGATAGAATCGTATCTGTCTCTCCCACCTGAATGTGCTCTAACCGGTGGCCCGGGAGTTGGAAGGTAATCTCGGTTGAGGTCTGCCCTTTGAACATCGAGTAGCCTTTCGAGTTAGCGGAGGGCTTGTGTCGTACCATTTTGAATCCCAAACCCACGGGTTCGAACTGCTTTTGTTTCAGCCTCGCGGACTTGGCGGTGCGCCAAAACCAGCTTTGATGAACAAACGTCACGTGAGCTGGATCAATCAGCCCGATAACGGCTTCATCCATGCCGGCTGGAATCCGCACGGTGTCGATATGAAGCAGGCGTTTGTCGGCTGGAACCATTAAATCCGGAAACCTTACCTCAGGGTCATGGTCTGGATACTTGCCGTCCTGCATATAGACCCAAATCGCACCGTTTAACTCTTTACACGGGTATGAAGAAATCTTGATTCGCTTCAGCTCCAAAGCTCCATCGGCCAAGGCCGGGATTTTTTGGCACGCTCCGGTGCAATCGAACTCCCAACCATGATAGCAGCACCGAATGGTTTGCCCGTCGAATGTTCCTTCAGACAGGGGTACACCTCGATGAGGGCAGTTGTCTTTAAGCGCGAACGGCTTTCCGTCTGGGTTCCTTCCAAAGGCGATCTTTTCCCCCAGAACTTCTTTCGTCTGAAGCCGCCCCTTCCGGAGTTTTCTGCCCTCTAAAGCGAAGTACCACAGATTTCTTAGGAACTGGCCGTTTTCCATATTCGGGCTTTCAAGGTAATCGAGATGATCATAAACGCCACATCTTGTATCCTAAGACGTCAGCTCTCCTGGGCAGATTCGAGTGACGTTGCCGCCAAATCGCCACCGCCACAGCTAACCCGGTAAAAGGACAAAGACTAAAACGAGGGCGAATCTAATGAATTTGTAATCTCCGCGTCAACTTTCCGTGAGCATCTATCGATATCAGAGCTCGTCCCTACCGTTGCTCGCCTGGAAACGTCAGTGTCACCTTCGTCCCGGCGCCCAGTTCGCTTTCTGCGCGGGCCGATCCACCATGCAGTTCCATAATCGACTTTACGATGGCCAGCCCGAGCCCGGTGCTGGCGGAACCAGAGCTACGGGCGGCATCCACCCGATAGAAACGATCGAAGATCCGAGGCAAATGTTCGGGCCCGATACCACACCCGTTATCTTGCACCGCGATCTGCACCTCGTGGTCGAGTTCGATAACCACTAGAACCCGAATTTGTCCGGCCGTGGGCGCGTGCTGTAAGGCGTTGGATATAAGATTGTTAATGGCGCGGCGAAACAACATCGGATCGGCGTATAGCTCGCCGTCCCCGAATCGGGTCAAGTCGATTTCGCGTTCCCGGGCTGCGGCATCGTAGAAATCGAGAATCTTGTCAATCTCAGGACCAATTTGGAATTTAACCCGATTGAGCCGGGTTTCCGCGTTCTCGGATCGCGCCAAAAAAAGCAGGCTATCTATCATGCTCGAGAGACGTTGATACTCTTCGATGCTCAACTCGATCACCTCTCGGTATTCCTCAGCCGTTCGGGTTCGAGTTAATGCCACCTCAGCTCCCCCCCGCAGATTCTGAATTGGCGTTCGCAGCTCGTGAGCCAGGTCCGCCGAAAACCGTGAGAGCCGGTCGAATGATTCTTCGAGACGAGCCAACATCTGATCGAACCCGGCAGCTAGCGCGATCAATTCGCTCGGCCAGCGGCCCCGTCCGAGCCGTTGATGCAGTTGCGATGCCTGCACCCTCTCAGTAGCGGTAGCCATCTCCTGCAAAGGGCGCAACGCCCGTTTCGCAGACCAAAATGCGATCGCCGCTGAGCAAACGATTCCCCCGATCAAGACGCCCGCAAGAAGCTTACCAAAATTTTTCGTGAACTCCTTATCGTCAGAACGATCTTGCGCGACCTGAATCAAAACCGGCTTGGGCGAGTTTGAATTAAGTATTGCCGAGGCCGACATCAGAAGAAACCAATGTCCATTCGGCGTCTGATACTCCAGGCCTTCAGTGGGAATACGGTGCTCGGAAAGCGCTTCCGGGAACCTTAATGGCGGCAGGTGGTCGCCGATCTCAGGCTCTTCCGCGATCACCTCTTTGGTAGTTAGATCGAGGACCCTCACAAAATAACCAGTCGTCCCGGGCGGTACTTCATCCGCCAGCAATTCGTTGTTAACGGTGCGTTTGTCGGCCAAGTCTGCTTGGACCGCGCGGAGCGTGTCGGCTAAGAACAAGTTATCGGCGGTGTTGATGTGTTGTACCACGGCGAGGTACAGGATCGACATCGCGACGACCAAGAGTACCGCCGCAGAGAGAGTATAATAAACGGCTAACCTTGTAACCAGCGACCAAGGCCGCCGTTCATCGGAGGAGTCCAAGGGTTTGGAGGAGTTCGAGGAGTTCAAGAATAGAAGTCAGGAGCCAGAATCCAGGAGTCAGGAAGCACGCGTCTCAGTAACGTCGGGAGATATCGAGGATCCACATCGCTTTAAAGTAAACTAGTAATCAGCAGTTTTTTTTTCATGAGAATCCAAAACCCTAAGATTCCGGCCATTCAGCCACTGATTACTTTTCCGAAACCGAGTGACAATCGCACGTCAAGGTACGCGCATCGCAGCGCCTCCTGACTCCTGGATTCTGGCTCCTGGCTCCTATTCTTGAACTCCTTCTTCCCGCTCACCGAGCTTCTAGCACATACCCGACTCCGCGGACATTGTGAATAAGTGGCTTGTCGAACGGATCGTCGACCTTCGCTCGCAGCCGGCGCATCGTCGCTTCAACAATATTCGTCCCCGTATCGAAGTTGATATCCCAAACTTGTTCGACAATGCTGGTGCGAGAGACCACTTCGCCCGCTGATTGCGCCAAACAATTTAACAAAATGAATTCGCGTCGGGTCAGGTAAACGTTGCGCCCTGCGCGCGTCACTTTATAACGCCGAGAATCGATCTCTAGATCACCGATTCGCAGCACATCTTGCTGTGTCGCCGAACCCCGCCGCAGAATCGTTCTAACTCGAGCTAATAACTCCGAAAAAGCGTAAGGCTTGATCAGATAATCGTCGGCTCCCATATCTAGTCCCTTAACTCGATCCTCAACCTTGTCGCGAGCAGTGAGAAACAAAACCGGAGTATGAATGCCAGCTCCCCGCAATTGACCCAAGACCGCCCATCCATCCAAGCCTGGGAGCATCACGTCCAATACGATTAGGGAGTACCCTCCAGTACTCGCAAGTCGAGCACCCTCGGCACCGTCGTAAGCTACGTCGACGGTGAAACCATTCTCCCGTAAACCTTTTTGGAGATGAGTGGCCGTCCTTATTTCGTCTTCGATAACTAGCAAACGCATCTAGCAACAAAAAGATGACTAACGTTTCGCGAAATAGCAAATTGCAGAGAGCGCCGCCTGGAGGGGAGCCGCTTTAGGACTTGCCTTAGAAACTCGCGACCTTCTCTTCTACCGCGAGCCTGACCTGAAGACGTGAAAGCAGGCGGCTCCCGCGAATTACCCAGCGCGAAGTTTTGCCCAAGTGCGCGCTCTGATTCTTCCGTTTCACGGACCAGCAAACAAACGACGCGTTGAGCCGTTCGCGGGAGCCGCCTGTTTAAAGCGATTTGTGGCCATAGATGCGCCGAGAGAAATAGCGCGAGGTTCTAAGGCACGCTCCAAAGCGGCTCCCCTCCAGACTCGCATCGCCGCGATCCTCCTGGCTCCTGGATTCTGACTCCTGGCTCCTCTCTGTCTTCTATCCCCCAGCCGCCACCAGCGCTCCTCCGCAGGAACTGCCGGCTCCGGCCGTGCATCCGAAACAATGGTTACCCATCAAAATACTCTGGCCTTCGAGCTGGCCGGGATCGAGATCCCAAACGAAAAGCGGCTTTTGTTTCCGCCATTGCATCCCGAGTTGCTGATTAAAGTCGCAGTCATAGACCTCCCCCCGCCAGCCAACACTCAGGGTGTTACGGCACATGAGACCGGAGATTGAAGCGGGGTTGAACGATTTCATCAATAAATCCATGTAAGCGTCTAACCTTCCATTGTGTCTCAGCCAGGCAGCGAATCGTCCAATGGGCATATTTGCGATCGTGTACAGCCGGTTGAAATCGATGCCGAGGTTCTGCTTCAGCTCGCGTTTGTAGTCCGCCTCGAGTTCGGTTTGATCCGGCGGCAGAAAATCGCCGTTCGGGTTGTAAACTAAGTCGAGCGTTAGATCCGGCTGTCGAGCATACCCTAGACGATTAAGGCGTTGGAGAGCACGGATGCTGCAATCAAAGACACCGTCCCCACGCTGCGCGTTGACATTCGTAGGCTGATAACAAGGCAATGAAGCCACGATCTTCACTCGCTGAGCAGCCAGAAACTCGGCGAGCCACTCGTATCCCGGTTCCAGCAGAATTGTCAGGTTGCACCTGTCGATAACCGTTTCGACTTGTCGGATGCTCCGGAGTTCCTCAACTAGATAACGAAAGTCCGGCGCCATTTCGGGTGCGCCTCCGGTGATATCAACGGTTGGAATATTGGTTTCCGTTAGCCAGTTCAGAATTCGGTCGACAGTCTGGCGGGTAATAACCTCTTTACGTTTTGGCCCCGCATTCACATGACAATGAACACAAGTGAGGTCGCAAAGCTTGCCGACATTCAGCTGCAAAATCTCGGTCCTCGCTCGCCGCAATTCCAGACTGTGAGTCGCCAAGGCCCGAGAAAAGCTGAGGCCGGCAACGGGGTCAATTGCCGCTGTATCCACAGAAGGCACCAAGGAGAATAGCCGCAAAAGAGGACAAAGAACGCAAAAAAAAGAGCCAGGAGCCAGAATCCAGGAGTCAGGAGGATCGGAGCCGAGCGTCGCCGCAAACCTCCTAACTCCTGGATTCTGGCTCCTGGCTCCTATTCTTGAACTCGTCGGACTTCTGCCTCCTTTCATAATACCAGCGATGCAGGGTGCGAGGCTCTATCCCGAGATAGAAGAGGCATATCAGCGCCGAGTTCCGAATGGCTGTTCGCCAGGTGCCGGGCTTGCGTGGCGGTGACCACAAGGGAGGATCGAGCAATACAATTCGGCCGGCGCGGCGCAGACGCCGGGAGAAATCGACGTCTTCCATCAGCGGAAAGTTAGCAAACCCACCAATTTGTTGAAAAACCGCGCTCCTCACAAATAGCGATTGATCGCCGAACAGAGGCCCACCTAGCCGATTGATGCGCCGGACCAATGGCTCTCGCCATAGCATTCTCGGAGGATAAAAGCGCCGATGAAAAGCTCCTCCCACAATTTCCCCGTCTTTTGCTACTCGGACCAGAGCAGTCAAATGTTCAGGCCGCAGCTCAGAGTCAGCATGATGAAAGCAAAGCAATTCCCCACGGGCAACGCTTGCCCCGAGATTCTGTTGCTTGCCACGTGATGGTCCATCACATGAAATCAATCGGATCGCCCCCTGGCGCTCTAGCTCTCTCAGGGCTTTGGCTGGTCGGACTGCCACCACGATCCACTCGCAAAGCTCGCAAGCAGTTACCAAACTGTTCACCAACTCGACCACTAGTTGATCGTCCCCCCAAACCGGAACGATGATGCTGAGCAAAGGACTCACCATTTGCGCAACAAGGACACAGCACAGCTCAGCCGCAAGCAAATCGCGCTCGATTGAAACTGCACCGCGATACCCTCGCACATCCTCCTAGCTCCTAGATTCTAGCTCCTGGCTCCTTACCCTTTCACGCTTGCGCTGACCGATCCCTTGAGAAAGTAGCGCTGAAACATTAGGAAAACGAGCAGAACCGGCAGCATCACCAGCGTGGCGTACGCGAGCAAGGTCCCCCACTCAACCGTGTTCGTTCCCAC
>JAFAHI010000009.1 GCA_019237325.1 Verrucomicrobiota bacterium
GAGCCTGCGTTGGCCGATGCCAAGGGCCCGGTGAAAAGTGATTGGTTCGCTTACAATCTGCGGCGGATGATGTGGCCGTGGAGCTTTATCTAGGGCAGCTTAACCCAGATCCCGAAGATGTAAAAATCCGCAGATTACGCAGATTACACAGATTTAGGAGCGTAGAAGCAAAACTACGTGTCAAAGCCCTGTATAGAAAAGTTGGTAACAAAATAGTGATCTAACCTTCTGTTAATCTGCGTAATCTGTGAAATCTGCGGATCTTAAATTCGGACTTTGGGTTTAACTGAATACAGGCATATCACCGGCAGCTTCCCCTACGGTTCTCATTACAAAACTCCCCCTACCCAGGCACCTTACTTTTCCGCGAGCAAATGCGGCCTGATCGGAGGGCGCGGCGGGATGGGGATTAACAGCCCCGCGGGATTAGAACCGATCTAAGTCCGTAATGCATTGGCCGTTTTCTAGTTATGCCTCGGCAACAACCACGCGGCGCTCATTAAGAAAAAGAAAACTGCCGCTGACCCGGTCCACTCCCAAAAAGCCAAGTGCCAGAGAGGGGATAGCCCAAGCAGCCGATACCCATGCAAAAATCCGGAAGCACCAAACTTTGACTGCAATACGGTACAAAGGCTGCCAGCCATACTGACCAGAGCGAGCGTGGTGATGAATGACCACGAAAACAGCAATCCCCGACCATATCGATCCCTGGCAATCGAACGAGCTGCCCGCAGGGCGCAGCCATGGAAACAGATGATGCCGATCCCTAGGCCAACGGTAGCCGTGCGTGCCAGCATCTCATGGACTCCCAACATACCGAATACCGGATGCGACCGCCGCGTGACGATAACGACTGCCAGAATGAACGTAACAAATCCGCCAGTCAACGCTGCGGTCCGATATTTGCCAAAAGCCGTGACACCGGCTGGAACCGGTGTCCGATATAACCCCCAAACGGAACCGCGCAGAGTCCACCCAACGAAAGTCCAAGCGAAGCAAACCAATGAAACGCCGGATTATGCCTCGGAGAAAGCAGATTCGAAATGACGCCGGACCGCCAATCATAGTGGTGCGGGAAAAGAAAGACAGTCACCAATAGCGTACCGAAATAGAAAACGAAAATGAGCGGAATGAGCACACTAAGCATCATCCTGCGAGATAAATTGCCGGTCACAAAATCCAATAAGCGCTCCATGGTCGAAAGCTAAATCGCCCTCTAGCAGACTGTAGAATGGCGATAGAAACAACTCGTAAAGCCTTGCCATTCCTAGCCTGTAAGCAATCCTGCAACCGTCAGATATAGCCCAAAGAACAACGGAATGGCCGTAAACAGGTAATAGTTCTGCTCGTAGCGCACCGCTCTGATAAAGCGTCCTATTGCCTCAGGAGATAAGAACAAGAGGATAATGCTCCGGATCAATGCCAGCCATCCTATGAAGGTGACGATCAATGCCAGGAGGCCACTCGACCAGAGATTATGACCCAGAACGATGGCCAACCCTGCAGCGAGTCCAAGAAGCTCAACGAGAAAGAGCAACGCTCGATTCTGAACGCAGTTCGTAAGGATCGCTAGCACCGCCTGTCTTCGCGACAGCATCATGATCGATATGACAAGACAATAAAGGCCCAACAACCGGGCAAGAAAATGAGTCAGGTCCATAGAAGAGGATAAGAGCGGGATCTACAGCTATCAAAGCCGGCTTCAGCCACAGCTGCGTACCGGTCTGGAACCGAAGATTATCGGTTTCGCTGCTACTGGCTAGCCCTCGACACGTGGACAGCAACCCGCCTAGTAGACCAAGTCCAGTTTTCGCAATGCACCTATCAGGGCTTCCGATGCACTGGGTTGCGCCAAGGGAATCTCGCGAAGCTTATCGATGCTCACGCCGGATCTCATCGCGATTGCTGCGACGTTCACAATCGCCGGTGCATGACCGCCTACCACCAGGCAACCTAGTAGACGCCGAGAACGCGACTCTATTACGATTTTCAAGAAGGTCGGCTCGGGGTCTGCGATGCTGCGCGCGTCATCCGATACTAAACGAATATCTTCAGAGACAGCCATGCAGTCGAAGCCATGGGCTGTCGCCTCCTCCTGGGTCAATCCAACCGCAGCCGCGGAAGGCTCAGTATGAACACACCGCGGAATCCAGGAATAGTCGAACCGGCTTTCCCCTCCGAGGATCGA
>JAFAHI010000042.1 GCA_019237325.1 Verrucomicrobiota bacterium
TCTTCCAAGAACTCTCTAATCAGCTCACGTCGTAATAATGTTCTCTCGCAGTCCTCTGCCATCCCTCGGACTGCTCAAAACTGTCACCCATGTCTTGGCCATTCTGTAACCTATGTCTTGGCCATGTTTTGTAACCTATGTCTTGGCCACGGACCCTCCCGAATAGCCCCAGATTTTTAACCAAGCTGCTGGCGTTGATGAGTCCCAAACCTGCCCTAGGCCGATGCGCGTGCCGAGCCGTGGGTCTGCCGTATCGCTAACATCTCGGTTCTGTCAAACCGTTGCTGCATTTGCCAGATTACCGCGCTTCACCATGCCACACGGTATGCCGCGGCTCGGCATGCGCTTTGGTGTAGCAAAATGCTGGGTTGAAGCATGCCGGCAGCTTCGTCCAAATTATAGACTCATTCGGGAGCCTCGCCCCACCAAAAGCCTCCTAGCTCCTGAATTCTAGCTCCTGGCTCCTCACCTTAGCCCATCCCGCACCACCTCGATCGTCCTCTCCAGATCAGAACTGGTATGGGCCAGACAAAGGAATCCGGCCTCGAACTGAGACGGTGCAAAATAGACGCCGGAACTCAAACAGCGATGAAAGAAGGATCGAAACGCCGCCAGGTCGGAGCGCCGAGCATCGGCGAGATTGTGAACCGGGGGTTCGCGGAAGTAGAGACAGAACATGGAACCAATGCGATGAAACGCGTAGTTTCTGCCGGTCTCATTTAAGGTTTGTTTTACCGCAACTTCCATTTCGCTCCCCAATTTCTCTAGCCGGTTAAAACCGTCGTTGCGTTCGAGCTCGTGAAGTTGGGCGAGGCCGGCGGCCATGGCCAACGGGTTACCTGACAGTGTGCCGGCCTGATAAACCGGCCCATCCGGGGACAGCTGGTCCATGATCTCAGCGCGCCCGCCAAAGGCGCCGACCGGTAGACCGCCTCCAATTACTTTGCCAAGTGCGGTCAAGTCGGGGCGGATTCCCGCCAGTTCTTGATAACCGCCTTTTGCCAATCGAAACCCCGTCATGACTTCGTCAAAGATCAAGAGTGCGCCGTGAGAGGAACAGAGTTGGCGTAGCTGTTCTAAGAAACCCGGAAGCGGTAAATAAATGCCTGCATTCGCAGGTATTGGTTCGACGATGACCGCAGCAATCCGGTCGCCTTGGGCCGCAAAGACTGCAGCGAGTTTTTCCGGGTCATTGAATGGCAAGGTAATAGTCAGCGCCGCTAATTCCGCTGGGACGCCGGCACTGTCCGGTGAGCCGTGGGTCAAAGCTCCGCTCCCTGCTTTTACCAAAAGCGAATCGACATGGCCGTGATAACATCCCTCGAACTTAATGATCAAATCTCGGCCGGTGTATCCGCGAGCCAGCCGGATGCACGACATGGTTGCTTCCGTCCCGCTATTAACCAAGCGCACTTTTTCCACCGATGGCACCCAGCTGCAAATGAGCTTCGCCATCTCGACTTCGAATGGGTTCGGAATGCCAAAGCTGAGTCCGTTAGCCGCTGCCTTCTGAACTGCTTCCACCACCATCTCAGGCGCGTGCCCGAGAATGGCTGGTCCCCAAGTCCCAACAAAGTCGATATATTCGCGTCCATCCACATCCCAGAGGTGCGAGCCTTTAGCCTTCGTGACAAAGAACGGTTCCCCTCCGACATTCCGGAAAGCTCTTACCGGAGAATTTACGCCGCCCGGGATGTACCGGCGCGCTTCCGAGAACAAAGATGTGCTTGTGTTTTGAGTCATAGGGCGTTCAATCATGAGCCAGTTGGGCCAAGGGTGACAGCCGCGCCAGCGCCCGGATACTATCATCCCGACTTATGGTTGCTTGATTGTTTCCCGATTTCGAGGCTGACGGGCGTTGCACAAAAACGTACATTCGGACCCCGCCTCGTGGATCAATTAAAATGCGGTGGACCATGCTGAGCTCTCCTCCTAATGCGGATGCTGTCGAGTAAGCGACATAACAGTCGGCACCGAATTTGGATACCGAGGCACCGGTTCCGGGTCTCTGAGTATTGACCGTAAGACAAAGATTATTCGCAAAAGTATTAACATCGGTCGCGTTTGGAAACCGACTCAGAACCAGTTTTTGAGACCAGTTGTTTTCCGTTTCTCCAGAGAGAAGGAAATCATTTTCTATTTTCTGGGCATCGGCATCTTTGCCGGAAAGAGAGAAAGTTTCGTCGGCGAACTTCAATGTCTGGGCTTTGAGCGTCATGGTCGCAAGAAAGGCCGCAATCGCGCCTAGCAGAAGGGGAGAAAGCTTTCGCATGCTGACCAACATTAGCAGGAAACGGCGAATGGGCGAGACGACGAAAGGGTCGGGTGCGCGCAGTAGACCTAGTGGAACGGAGTAGACAGAGTGGAGCCAAGTGGCCAGAGCCTGTCGTCCGCTACGTCTACTAGTTCCACTTCGTCCAATGTGCATCGCCCACTCGCCCCTTCGCCCATTCACCGTTCCCCCCTACGACGCTTCCAAGTTCTCGGTTTTCTCGAGAACAAAAGTACCTTGCCGGCCAGGACCGGTCATCGCTTGCAGACGCCAGGTAAGTAGGAGTGCCGCCACGAACAAGCCGATGGCAAGCCCGACCCAGATCCCGGTCGGTCCGGTGTGGAGACTGAATGCAAAAATAAATCCTGTGGGAATTGCCGCTGCCCAATAACAGAAGATGCCGATGAGCATCGGGAGCCGGATATCGGCCAACCCTCTTAAACAGCCGGCTGACGCCACTTGTATACCATCGGCGATTTGGAAGATCCCGGTGATGATCATCAAACGACCGGCGAGTTCGACTACCTCGGTCTGACTCGTGAACAAGAGAGCAACCTGGTGGCCGAGTGTTAAATAAATCGCAGCAAACCCCAGTTGGATAAGAACCGAAACCATGATCGCTCCTAGAGAAATCCTGCGTAAGGCCGAATACGCTCGTGAGCCGACTGCATGCCCGAGACGGACGCCGGCGGCAATAGAGATACCCAGCGGAAACATGAATGTCGTCGCGGCACATGTCACCACGATCTGGTGCGCTGCCAACGGGATAGTCCCCATCCATCCCATCATGATGGCGCTGAAATTGAAAGCGCCAGCCTCCGCGACGTATTGACAACATATCGGTAGACCAGTTCTCAAGAGGCTGCCCATCTTCTTCCAGCTCACGCCCAAAATCGTCAACGCCTGCCACGGTAATCGGGTCAATCGCAGTGCATATCCGGTAACACCGATCAGCACGAAAATGCGGGCACAGAGGGTGGCGATCGCCGATCCAACCAGTCCAAGCGCCGGCAGTCCAAACCAGCCGAATACCAATGGCAGATTCAACGCGACATTTAAGGTCACTCCCGCGTAGAGGATGACCGTTGGGATCACCGGTTTTCCCAGCGCCTCGCAGTAGGTCTTAACGCTCATTGATCCAAGTGCGGGAATCAGTGATAGACCAGTGATCGCCAGATATGGTCGCGCGGCGACTTCGACCGGAATCGGTTCGCCGAACACGCCTAGCATGGGCAAAAGAACGATCACAACGCCCGCCGCCGCGGTTCCAACGAAGAGTGACAGCCAGAAAGCGGATCGAAACACTTCGATTTTAGCGCTTTCCAGCTTTGCTCCATGAGCTTGAGCTGCGAAGATTCCGACCGCTGCCAAAATACCGATACCGCCTACATATAACGTCCCCAGCAGCGTATTAGAAAAACCAATGGCAGCGAGCGGCACAACTCCGACTCGGCCAAGGACCAGAGTATCCGTGATACCCATCAACATCTGGCCGAACTGCCCGACCATCATTGGAATCGCCAATGATAGTGTTGCTCCCAACTCTGTCTGGAAGAGCTTCCGTGACCCGGGCATAAGAACCACCACCAAACAAGCAAATAAGGGCCGGTGCAAGGGACGAGGAAGCGAATGGGCGAGTGGGCGAAACGGCGAAGGGGCGAAATCGAGGTCCCACGACGGTAGGGCGAAAAACTCGGCGCGCCGATGGCATCGCTAGTGCAAAAGGGAACCCGCGCCGGTTTTGAGCCGTGGCGTTGAGGATGGCGTCTCCAACGATGTCCAATTATCTCGAACGCTTGTGGTAACGCGAAACGTGAAGGCGAACCAATCACACGACACGGCTCAAAACCGGCGCGGCGAAGTCCATCGGCGAGCCGCATCACACGCGCGCCGAGTTTTTCGCCCTTTCGCCTTACCCTAGCAGCCCGCGCTCCTCAATAAACCGTACCACCTCCGCAAGCCCGGCTTCGGTCTTGAGGTCTGTCATCACGAATGGCCGATCACCTCGCATCTTCCGAGTATCTGCCGCCATGACTTCCAAAGATGCTCCCACATGCGGAGCTAGATCGGTTTTATTGATCACGAGTAGATCCGAACGTGTAATGCCCGGGCCACCTTTCCGGGGAATCTTTTCACCGCCGGCCACATCGATCACATAGAGAGTGAGATCAGATAACTCAGGACTAAAGGTTGCCGCCAGATTGTCGCCCCCGGACTCGATAAAGACGATATCGGCGTCGGGGAACCGTTTCAGCATTTGATCAATAGCTTCGAGATTGATCGACGCATCTTCGCGAATGGCGGTGTGCGGGCAACCGCCGGTTTCAACCCCCATAATCCTTTCTGCGGGTAAAGCACCGGCCACTGTCAATAGACGTTGATCTTCCTTTGTGTAGATATCGTTCGTAATAACCACGAGATCGTACCGGTCGCGCATCCGCTTGCACAACATCTCGACCAGCGTGGTTTTGCCGGTTCCGACCGGACCACCTACGCCGACTCTTAAAGGGGGAATGCTTTTGGTACGGCTCATACACTAAGAACGAAACAAACGAGAGTATTGGCTTTCATGTCGGGCGGAAAGAATGCCTAGCATCGGGGCCCAGGCAGAGATGTCTTCTGGCATTGTATTAGCGGCGGCGTGAACGACCATCGGAACATTGGTGCGGCACCGATTCAATATTCTATGACCTGCGGTCTGACCGAGCGGAACCAGTTTCATAGCTGCGGCGACCTGGGTTTCCAGCCAGCTAAAACAAAAGGCGGTTAAGGTTGTTGTCTCCGTGAGAGCAAGACCGCTTGCCGATAGCCCGAATGCGGTGGGAAACGCGACTGGCTCAAGCTCGGTGGTTCCGGCCGCTGGGCTGATCCAGTTCAAAGCCTGCGCAAGCTGTAACAGCGACCAACCCATCTGCTCGGTTTCACGTCGCAATTCCATCGATTCGCGGCTCGCCAGAAACCAGGAGTTCCAATGGGCGATTTCCGAAAGCGCATCCGTTGGCGGATGCGAGCGACAGGCTCGATGGATAAAGGCGATTACCGGCGCATCACAGCAGCCTATGATCTCGGTGAGGCCATCGGAAATCCAGGTAAAGGCTTGCTCTTCATTTCGAATCAGTCCGAGATCAACTGCCGTTTCAAGTCCCTGAGAATAACTGAACGAGCCGATGGGCAACGCCGGTGAAGCGAGGTGTAGCGCTCGGCACAGTTCGTCGGGATTCATGGGTGAGTCGTAATCGTCCTCGTCCTCGAAGCGGTGCGGTAAGCCGTAAGCAGTAAGCGGTAAGCAGTGTACCAGTAATCTTTGTTCAGTTCATTGATCGTCTGAGTCAGCACTGCTCACTGCTTACTTATCTCCCTGGTGTTCATTAAACACACGCTGAGCCGCCGCATAATCTTCGGCAAACGTTTCATCATGCCCATGTTTATGTCCGCCTCTGTAAGCGCCGCTCTCCGGTGTGAATTTCTCTGATACCAGAGCGACAGTGACCCCGAGACCAAGAAGCATCTCTTTCAAAACAGAGTCGACCTGCAAAAGGATGCGATCCGGCCGGAGCTCGATCGAGGTGTGTCGATTGCCTAGATGATAAGCCGCGCGCACCAGTGTAAAGGAATCAGGCGCCGTTACCATCATGAGTTCTTCCTTTGCCGCCTGAATCTTGAACTGAGAGCCGTCCTCGCTTTCAATGACATCTCCATCGCGCAGGATGGTGCTCGGTGGCAGCAATATTCCGATTTCTTCGCCGCTATCCAATCTCACCAATTGCCGGCTTTTCTTGCGCGCGTCAAAAGCAAGGACCAGACGCGGGATATTATCTGCCGGTGACGTTGAAAGCTTAGTGAATCTTCGCATCAAAAGAGGAAATAGCGTTGAGCCATCGGCAATACCTTGGCTGGTTCACAGGTCAGGAGCTGACCGTCGGCTGAAACCTCATAGGTCTCGGGATCAACCGTGATCTTAGGTTGCCAAGCGTTGTGGATAAGATCGCGCTTCTTGAGATGTCGAATGCCGCTTACGGCCACTAGCTGACGCTGGAGCCCGTATCGCTCGCCGATTTTGGATTCGGCTGCCTTCTGCGAAATGAAAGTGAGACACGTCTTAGCCAAAGCCATTCCCCGGGTGGCGAACATCTCCCGATACATAACGGGCTGAGGAGTTGGAATTGATGCGTTTGCGTCGCCCATGAGGGCAATCGCTATCATGCCGCCTTTCAGGACCATCGCTGGTTTGACGCCAAAAAAGGCTGGTGTCCAAAGCACCAGATCCGCCCACTTTCCCGCTTCGACCGAACCAACCTCGTGTGCGATTCCATGAGTCATTGCCGGATTGATTGTGTATTTTGCGACGTAACGTTTTGCCCGGAAGTTATCATGTCGCGATGGGTCACCGGGCAATGAGCCGCGCTGGACCTTCATCTTATGAGCGGTTTGCCAAGTTCGCATAATGACTTCGCCGATCCGCCCCATCGCTTGTGAATCGCTGGACATCATCGAGATGGCGCCGAGATCATGTAAGATGTCTTCGGCAGCGATCGTTTCTCGGCGGATACGCGACTCGGCAAAAGCGAGATCTTCAGCGATGCTGGCGTCGAGGTGATGGCACACCATCAACATGTCGAGATGCTCATCCACCGTGTTAACCGTAAACGGTCTAGTGGGATTAGTGGACGATGGTAATACATTAGCTTCTCCGCACACCTTGATAATGTCGGGAGCGTGCCCGCCGCCCGCTCCTTCGGTGTGATAAGCATGAATGGTCCGTCCTTTGAGTGCAGCAATGCTGGCTTCTACAAATCCCGACTCGTTTAAGGTGTCGGTATGGAGAGCGACTTGGGTGTCAGTCTGCTCCGCAACTGATAAGCAAGTATCTATGGCAGCGGGAGTCGTTCCCCAATCTTCGTGGAGTTTTAAACCGATCGCCCCGGCGGCGATCTGTTCGCGAAGCGGTTCAGGCTGGCTGGCGTTTCCTTTGCCTAGAAAACCCAGATTAATTGGATAACCCTCTGCGGCCTGTAACATCCGCTCGATATGCCAAGGTCCCGGTGTGCAAGTGGTGGCGCAGGTGCCGGCCGCAGGTCCAGTCCCGCCGCCGATCATCGTGGTTAGCCCCGAGGCCACCGCTTCATCAATCTGTTGAGGAGAAATGAAATGGACATGTGTATCCAGACCGCCGGCGGTTACGATCATGCCTTCGCCGGCAATAGCTTCGGTGCCGGGTCCGATAATGATGTTCACGCCTGGCTGAATATCCGGATTTCCCGCTTTGCCGATTCCCGCGATACGGCCGTCTTTGATGCCGATATCGGCTTTGACGATGCCCCAATGATCCAGGATCACAGCATTAGTAATGACGGTATCGACCGCGTCTTTAATAGTGCGTTGGGATTGACCCATACCATCCCGGATGACTTTGCCGCCGCCGAACTTCACTTCTTCCCCGTAGATCGTGAAGTCTTTTTCGATCTCGATGATGAGCTCGGTATCAGCCAAACGGATTCGATCGCCCACGGTTGGGCCGAACATTTCTGTGTATGCCTGTCGGGAGATTTTCATATTGGTAGGGCGAGGCTCCAAGGATTAAAAAGTCTGCTGGTGTCTTGGCTCTTTAGCTCACCCTGACCTTACACTGAAGCAGCATGGCCGAGCCGGGGGCTGCGCGGGTTCCTTCTCATAACGCCCCCATCACCTTTCCGTTGAAACCGTAGATCACGCGGTCACCGGCGAATTCCACCAGCTCTACGGATCTTTCCTGGCCGGGCTCAAACCGAACGGCGGTACCGGCGGCAATATTCAAGCGATAACCGCGGGCCTGTTCACGGTCGAATTTGAGTGCGTCGTTCACTTCATAGAAATGAAAATGTGAACCAACCTGAATCGGTCGATCGCCCGTGTTGGCTATGTCAATCTTTATGACGGTGCGACCGGCATTCAGCTCAATGTCGCCAGGTTCTACAAAAATCTCTCCAGGTATCATAGACGCTGTTTGTAGCTTAAAATCGACCGCGAATGGTGCACGAATGCACGCGAATAATTTTAACTCATTCGTGTCAATTTGCGTCCATTCGTGGTTTGGCTTTTGGGTGTTAGGGGATGGGATTGTGTACAGTGACCAGCTTGGTGCCATCGGGGAAAGTGGCTTCGATCTGAATCTCTGGAATCATTTCAGGTACGCCTTCCAGAACTTGATCTCGTTTGAGCACCGTCGTGCCAAACTGCATCAACTCAGCTACAGTTTTGCCATCACGAGCTCCTTCCAGCAGGGCTGCGGTGATTAATGCGGTGGCCTCCGGATGATTTAATTTAAGTCCGCGTTGTAGCCGGCGTTCAGCTAATAGAGCGGCGGTAAAGATAAGAAGTTTGTCTTTTTCGCGGGGGGTTAGGTTCATGGATTATTGGTGGGGCGAGGTTCCCATAAGGCCTAACAGTTCTCGCGGAGCAATTGCCCGTTGTAAACCGATTGATCTGCTAGGCCTAACCGCCGCCGAGCCGAAAACCGGTGATGTGCCACCGTGCTGGTGAGAGTTGAAAAGGTGGAGAGATAATTCGAGTCGAGACATTGAATCGTGTGGTTGTGCGCTGGGCCGCGGCTCGGCGGATCTTGCGGCCTGGCAGGACGCGTCCTTAGTTCGAAGTCGGATGCTTCGCGAATACGCTGGGTTATTCGCGAGCCTCGCCCCACCAAATTTATCAAACGTTCCATAGCCGCAAAGGATTAGCATCTCTTCCGTGGATAGCCGGCCGCAGGAAGCCCCAGCAACGGATCATTAGCTCGCGCAACGGTTCTATTTTCTGCGCCACGGCTCGGACGACTAGTACCCCTTGGTTCAGACAGGTCACGCCGGCCCGCATGGTGTCAGTGAAAGGAAACGAGGAAGATAAAGTCTCAGCAAGGGTTTCGCTACAGTTTGAACCGGCGGCCCATAACATCCCGGCGATCGGAAATCCAGCTAGTCCTTGCGCAGCGGTTCTCAGCGTGGATCTGCCTGTTATGTTCGCTTTTTCGGCCCAGAGCAGGCCATTGGTATCGATGAGCTGGGAATTCATCCGAAGAGCGCCTGTATCCCATGTCTCGCCCATCGCCCGTCGACCGAACACAAATGTTTCCCAGCCTATGGCGCTGGCTCCTTCACCTAGTTCGAGTCGAAAACGGAAGTTAGCGCGAGCGTGCTCGAAGAGAATATTTTCCGGGGGCAACCAATCAAGTTGCGCACGTTCAGCGAGTCGAATCCGTATTTCTTGGGACGAAAACTTGCCTCTCGATTTGTACCATTTCGTTGCAGCCGGACTGGTTAGAACCGTCTTTGAATCGGGTCCTTGGGTTACATCAATCTTGATGGCGTCACCTTCAGCCATGCCTCCGGGAGGATGAAGGATAACCGTGTGACAAACCGAACGACCTTCGGGATAAAGCGGCTTTTGCACCTGTAACGGACCGGCGTGGCGTCGTTCCGTCATCACCGTACGATCCTCTTCATACTGAAATCGTAACTGCAAATCTGCGGTCCAATTCGGGAGAGAACTTTGCACGGTCAGCGGCAGACAATGAATCACACACAAAGCCACGAAGACACAAAGAAAGACGGAGGTCAGTTTGAGCCGGTCCCAAAATCTTCGGGGCCGGCGCTAAACTTTGTGGCTTAGTGTCTTTGTGTGAGCCTAGGACTGAATCCCTGGCGTCTATTTCTCCGCGGTCTTTTTCTCGAGCTCGTCGTCGAGACCCTTCAATAGGAAAGGCTCGGCTTTAACCTGATTAAAGGTGCTCAGGATCTTGAATTGTCCGTTTGCCGTCGTTTCCCCCATGTAAACGTTCTTCGTTGCGTGGTGGTTAGTCTGCATCGTGATCTTGCCGCCGGGGCCGTCAAAACTGATGGCGTCGTTCTCCAACACCCCGCGTACCTTATCCACGTCGAATGCGCCGGCTTTTTCGACAGCCTTTTTCCATAGATAGACACCGTCGTAGGAAAGCACCATCGGGCTATCCACCGCGCGCTTTTCTTTCACCACGCCAGCATGACTCTCGCCTTTTAGCCAAGCGGTCCAGCGCTCCAGGAAGTCTTTGTTTTCCGGCGTTTTCAGCGACATGAAATAAGTCCAGCATCCTAGCTCGCCCACCAGATCCTTGGTCGGCAAACTGCGCAGCTCGTCTTCGGCTAAGCTAAAGGAGACGATGGGGCAATCCGCCGGACTTAGCCCGGCGGATGCGATTTCTTTGAAGAACGGCACATTAGAGTCACCGTTGATTGTGTTGATGACACAAGCATCGCCGCCTGCCGCGAATTGTTTGATCTCAGAGACGATTTGCTGAAAATCCGTGTGGCCGAATGGCACGTATTTGCCAGCCGAGATAACTTTTCCCGAGCTGTCTTTGCGGAGCCCGCCTCCGATATTCTCGACCGGGACACCTTTGGTCTGGAGATATTTGAAGAGGATGAGGTTAGTGGTCTGCGGATAAACGTAATCGCTACCCACCAGATAAAACTTCTTCTTGCCCTGAGCCAACAGATAGTCGACGGCGGGCGTTGCTTGTTGGTTCACTGCTTCCGCGGTGTAGAAGATGTTTTTCGATAGTTCTTCGCCTTCGTACTGCACAGGATAAAACAGCATACCGTCATCTTGCTCGAAGACGGGAAGTACCGACTTGCGGCTAACCGAGGTCCAACAGCCGAAAACGACGGCGACCTTATCCTGCTGCAGCAGCTGCTTGGCTTTTTCGGCGAACAATGGCCAGTTGGAAGCACCGTCTACGACGACGGGCTCAATCTGTTTGCCCAGAACCCCGCCGTTCTTGTTGATTTCATCGAAGGCGAACAACAACATATCGCGCAACGAGGTTTCGCTGATCGCCATCGTGCCCGATAGCGAATGCAAGATCCCCACTTTAACCTTGCCGCTACTGAGATCGACTTCGTTGGCCTTTAGGGGTGCTGCGCAGGCTAGGGATAGGGTAAACGCGCCCGCCAGAGCAGCTCTGGTGTTACGAGGGAATTTCATCTTCTTTGGTGCTCTTGTTAATTGCGTCTTGATCTTCGCGCCGTCGGGGGAGGTCCGAGATGAGCTTGAGCCTGAAAACCGGACAGCGTTGGATTCGAGACCGTTGGCCGTGCAAGCAAGAGCTGTGCCTTGAAGGGTTTAGCGAGCAAGGCGCTTCGTACTCGTCCTCGTCCTCGAGAGGGCGCTGGGCGTACTAAGGTCGTGGATGAAACTAATCCGCTGGGCCCTGCGATCGAATAGGGCTTATAGGACACATGGGACTTATATCTTTTTGTCCCATAGGTCCTATTGGGGTCCCATAGGTCCTATCCGGTAGCGACGCTGCTCGTGCTCAGGTGACCCTAGACGCTCATACGCCCAGCGCCCTTTTCGAGGACGAGGACGACGACGAGGACGTGTACGAGAGAGCTTTGCTGGCGCTCAACTGTCTTATTTTTGGCAAGGATGCTGCTTATCGACACCTGCGATGCCCCGACTGAAGTTTTTTTGCCTCGCGGCCGTGCTGGCGCCGCTCCTCCTCCAGGCCGAGACCAGCCCGGACTCGTTGATCCGGCAGTCTATCGCGCGGGCAGTCACCAGCTCGGCGGCCGATCAGGGTTCGATCCTCGATCAGATCGCTGCCTCGAATGGAGTCTCGAAGACTGAGCACGATCTGCTGGCGTCTTGGAGTAACGGTGAAATCTACTTGTACACCGATGCTGGCGGCCAGGTCATTCCCATCATTCTGGAACAACCCGATACGACTGATAAGACGCGGGCATTTCGGGTGGATAGCGGCCAATTGCTACAGGATTCGAACGGTGCGGCGGTCATGATCGATCCGACTGACGCGACTTCATCAGACGTAAACGCCAACCTGCGTAAAAAAATACAGCGAACGTTGGATCTTTTAAGCCTGTCCGATTCGAATCCGGAAGTTCGGCGAGCGATGGCTTTCAAACTCGGGTCTTCGCAGAAGGCGGAAAATCTACCTCTCTTGGAGACGCGACTGAAATTGGAAACGGATCCCGGGGTAAAAAAGACGCTGTATGAAGCTGAGGCTCTCATACAACTTGCGGATACAGCGCACTCGGAACGGCAAGTCACGGCCGCTGACTCGCTGGCGAAGTTAAACTGTATCGGGGCCCTTGACGCACTTAAGAGCTTAACCGCAAGCAAGAGT